>DAHVFL010000172.1 GCA_027316975.1 Chloroflexota bacterium
GGGTTGGGGGTCGCGTCCGGCCTGCTCTGCAAGACGCAGGACGTTGTCGAAGCCGGTGCGTAGTTGGGTGGGGGTGATTTCCACGTAGTAGGGGAACCAGGCGTCGCCGTACCTGGCGGTGCGCTTCTGGGCGGCGCTGCCTTCGCCTCCGATCCAGATGGGGGTGCGCGGCTGTTGCAGGGGTTTGGGATAGAAGGCCAGGTCGCGCAGGTGGTAGTACTGGCCCTCGTAGGTGATGTGTTCTTGCGACCAGAGACGCTCTACTACTTCCAGTTGTTCGTCGGTGATGCGACCTCGTTCCTTGAATGGCACGTTCAGGGCGGCGAACTCTTCTTCCATCCAGCCGACGCCGACGCCCATTATCAGGCGACCGCGCGAGAGTTGTTCGATGGAGGCGGCCACGCGCGTCCAGTACAGGGGGTGACGATAGGGCAGCACCAGCACGCTGATGCCGAGTGTGATCTTTTCGGTGCAGCCTGCCAGGAAAGCCAGGCAGGTGAACGAGTCCAGGAAGGGCCGGTCAGGAGGGACGATGAACTCGTGGTTTTCGCTATAGGGATACGATGTTGCGATCTCCCAGGGCGTGACGACGCGGTCAGCCGACCAGATGGCGTCGAAGCCCTGCTTTTCCGCGCTTTGCGCTGCTGTTATCAGGGTATCGGGGCCGGTGGCACGGCCAGAGATGGGCAGAAATACGCCAAGTTCCATCGTTTTCCTCCCTGTTTATTCACGGGCAAAGGAGCGCAAGGCAAAGGTGATTTGCTCTTCGAGTGTCATTGGTCGATCTTGTGGAATTCTGGCGAGCGCGGCCTGGGCTTCGGCAGCCGAGTATCCCAGGCCCATGAGGGCTTCCAGTACTTCGGTCTGTAGTTTGCCGGATGGCGTACCTGATGCCGCGCCCCCTGTAGCTGCCAGCGCTGGAAGCTTTCCCTTTAGCTCGAACACTAACTTGCCTGCAAGCTTTTTACCAACGCCCGGAGCCAGCGATAAGCGGGTAATGTCCTCGTCCGCGATGGCGCGATAGAACGTGCTGGCGTCCATGGTGGAGAGCAGGGCTAAAGCAATCTTTGGCCCGACCCCGCTGATCGTTATCAATTGCTCAAAGGCGTCCCGTTCTTCCGCGCTGGCAAAGCCAAAAAGGGCCATGCCATCCTCGCGCACCTGAAAATGGGTGTGGAGTGTGACTTCCGCGCCCACTTCGCCGAGGTGGCTTAAGGTGGAAGAGGGGGTAAAAATGCGCAGGCTGAAGCCGCCAACGCGAATAATCGCGTGATCCGCTCGCCGCGCCTCTAGTACGCCGTGAATGCTGGCAATCATGATTCTGCCTTCCCTCTGTTATAGATTACCATTTAGCATGAAATTGCGCATCAATTATAGGAGATTTGGCTACACTACGCACGCCCATTACCGGCTGACTGGCTCATAAAGTCAACGTAGCCGGTAGTGGGACAGACATGTGGAGAGAGTGCATGTATGAATTCAACATGAGTTGACGTTTTATCGCGGGCGCACTATGTTATATATAGCACATGTGAGAAGGAAGACAAATTGGACGATATTCAAACACACGCAGGAGAGAAAACTTCGCCTGCCGCGTGGAAAATCTGGATGAAGACGGCGCGGCCTTTTTCGTTGACGGCTGCCGTGAGTCCGGTGCTGGTTGGCACGGCTGTGGCGGCTTATGGTGGCATTTTTTATCCTGTACGCTTGCTGGCAGCGCTATTGTCGGGCCTGTTTCTACAGGTGGGGGCGAATTTTTTCAACGAGTACTTTGATTACCGCTACGGGCTGGATCATGCTGAATCGCTGGGTTCCTCAACGGTCATTTTTCGCCACGAGATGACGGCGGCTCAGGTGCTGGCGGGTGGTATTGGCAGCTTTGGCATCGCTGCTGTTTTCGGATTGTTGCTGATCTTTTTGAGCGGTCCGGCCATCATTTTGTTTGGCCTGGCCGGAATGAGCATAGCCTACTTCTACAGCGCCCGGCCATTCAAATTTGCTACACGAGGGCTTGGTGATATTCTGGTGTATATTGCAATGGGCTTCTTGATGACGTGGGGGGCGTATTATGCGCAGATTCCGCGCTGGTCGTGGCTGGCTTTCGCGGCCAGCGTTCCAGTTGGCTTGCTGGTGACAGCGATCCTGAACATGAATAATGTGCGCGATTACCAGGACGACCTGGCGGTGCAAAAGCTGACGCTGCCTGTGCGCTTCGGCCAGGTTTTCGGCAGGCGTTTCCATGCATTTTTGCTGCTGGGGAGCTATATAGCGGTGACGCTGTTTGTTTTGTTCAGATTGCTGCCGCTTTATAGCCTGGTTGTCTGGCTGACCTTTCCCCTGGCCTTTAGCAATGTGCGTTCGGTAATGAGGGCGACTGAGCGCAAAGCGTTTGTGATTGGCATTAAGCGCACGGCGGCGCTCCATTTTCAATTTGGGGTGATGCTGGCTGCAGGAATTGCCGTGGCGGCGCTATTGAAATCGTTTGGGCATGGTATATAGATGGCTGAATGTGAGCCTGGGTTAAAAATATGACTGCTAAGATATCTTTAGAAGAAAAATTCCGTGAGACGGGTGGCAAACGCCCCTATGTGCAGCGCCTTTTCGGGCGAATTGCGCGTGTCTACGATCCCATGAATCGTTTGATGAGTCTGGGGCTGGACCGGCGATGGCGCGCCTTTGCTGCTCGTTACCTGGCGCTGGGAACAGGTGAACTGGGACTCGATCTTGGCGCGGGTACGGCTGACCTCTCCATCGCCGTTATACGCCGGTGCGGGCCTGGAACGCGCATGATCGGTCTGGATATTACGCCGCAGATGCTAGAAGTGGGACGCACTAAGATTGCGCGACTGGGCCTGCAAGATGCCATCGAACTGCGCGTGGGAGACGCGGAGCATATTGATTTGCCGGATAACAGCGTAGATGGCTGCTGCTTAGCGTTTACGGTGCGCAACCTGACCGATATCCGGCAAGGGTTTCGTGAAATGTTGCGCGTGGTGCGGCCAGGTGGGCGCGTAGTCTGCCTGGAAATCAGCCACCCGCCGGGCAAGATTTTCGGTTCTCTCTTCCATTTCTACTTCTACAAACTGGCCCCCTTATTCGGTACGATCATCGGCAAAGCGTTTGAGGAATATAACTACCTGCCCAATTCCCTCACAACTTTCCCCGATGCTCCCACACTACAAACCATTATGGAAGAAGTTGGCTGGCGCGATGCGCGTTTTTACCGGCTCAGCGGGGGCATCGTCGCTGTGCATGTTGGGACGAAGGCGTAGAAAGGCTTCAGGGGACGAGCGAACTGGCGCTCAGCAATGGTGAGGTGTGCAGGTGGCAGATGGCGACGGCGGCGGCATCCGCGGCATCGTCGGGGCGCGGAATGGCTTTTAGTTTGAGCAGGATGCGCACCATCTCGCCAACCTGTTCTTTTTTCGCGCTGCCATAGCCGCTCACAGCCTGTTTGACCTGCATGGGGGTATATTCGGCGATGGAGAGTCCTCCGTTTGCCAGCGCCAGCATTGCGACCCCGCGCGCCTGCCCGACCGTTAAGGCGGTGCGGGCGTTTTTGGCAAAAAAGAGTTCTTCCATCGCTGCTTCGCCGGGGTGATAGGTGGCGATGATCTCGCTCAGGCGCGTGTAGATCTCCTGCAACCGTTGAGGGAGCGGCATGTGCGCGGGTGTGGTGATGACATCACAAACGATCATGCTCAGTTCGCTGCCCTGCGCGGCTACAATGGCGTACCCGACGATGGCGGTACCCGGGTCAATGCCCAGGGCAATACGGGTGGCGGGCCGGGTAGCGCGCCGGTTGCCTGGTTCGGGCAGCATATCCATGCTCCCTATCCTTCAAACGAAGCGGCAAACTCTTCCGGGATGTCTGCGTTGGTATACACGTTCTGCACGTCATCCAGGTCTTCCAGCTTCTCGACCAGGCGCATGACCTGGTAAGCAACCTTCTCTTCGGTCAGCGTGATTCTAGATTTGGGCGTCAACGTGCTTTCCGCTTTCAGGACGGTGTATTTGCGGACTTCTAAGGCCTGGCGCACTTTTTCGACATCGGATGGGTCGGTATAGATAATGAGGGTTTTGTCATCGGGTCCGACGGGTTCTACGTCGTCCGCGCCCATGTCGATGGCTTCGAGGGAGAGTTCGTCGGGGTCGTGTCCCTTGAGTTCCACTTCGATGATGCCTTTGTTCTCAAAAAGCCAGTCAACACTGCCGTTTTCGCCCATATTCCCGGCGTTGCGGTGAAAGGCGTTGCGCACTTCGGCGACGGTGCGGTTGCGGTTCTCGGTGAGGGTTTGCACCAGCATGGCGGTGCCGCCTGGCCCGTAACCCTCGTAGGTGATTTCTTCCAATTGCATTCCTTCGCCGCCGCCCAGAGCGCGTTTGATGGTGCGTTCGATGTTATCCATTGGCATGTTGGCATCGCGCGCGTGCTGCACCGCCATACGCAGGCGGAAGTTGGCGTTGGGGTCGCCGCCGCCGCCTTCGCGCACTGCGACCACAATTTCGCGTCCCAACCGTGTGAAAAGTTGTCCTCTGCGCGCGTCGTTCACTCCTTTGGAACGACGAATCTGTGCCCATTTAGAATGACCTGACATAGTATTACTCCTGTTTCATCTTCAAGCTGCACCCGTTACGAGAAAATAGATATGCGCGCATGTCATGCGCATGTGAAAATTATCGTTGATTGCATTTTAACATGAAGAAGCGTTGACCGTCGAGGGGTAATTCTGCGAGAAGCCAGGGCGACCGCGAGGGTCGCCCGTACAATACTACGAAAGCGGCTTGTGAAGTCGGTGTATGGTAGGGGCGACCCTCGCGGTCGCCCTGGCTCCGGCTTCTTATGCCAACCATTCATCGATGGCATGGTTGACCAGTAGAGGCTGTTCGCACATGACATAATGACCGGCATCGGAGATAAGACGCAGGCTTGACCCGGAGATATGCTCATGCAGGTACTGGCTGTACTTGACGGGCGTCAGGCGATCCTCAGTGCCGCAGATAATGAGGGTGGGCAGGTGAATTTCCGAGAGCCGCGCCATGCAATCGAAGACGTTGCAGGCGGCCAGGTCGCGATGCAGCATATATGGCGTGGGTTTGACCTGTTCCTCTAGCATGTCGTCAACCATAGTCTCAGCGTGGGCGGGGGCGAATGCGAGGCCCTTTAACTGGCGCGTGGCAGCTTCGGGCGCGCTGCGGGTCGCTTCGAGCAGGTCGGGATGCACACGCAGGCGCGCGCCAGTGCCAATTAAAATCAATCCGCCCAATTCGTCGCCATATTCCAGAGCTAACATCAGCGCTACGGCTCCACCGAGCGAATGTCCGGCGATAACGGGGCGTTGCAGACCGAGTTCGTTCCAGATACTATCATGCGCGGCCCTGGTGTAGTCCAGTACGCTTGCCTCTGGCGGCAGGGTATCGGCTCGTTGTCCATGTCCCGGTAGATCAATGGCGAAGGCGCGTTCGGGGTCAAAATAGTCCACCTGGGGACGCCAGACGCGCCCCGTGTCGCCGGAACCGTGAATGAATACAAGTGGTTTATTGCGCAAGTGATTATGCATGGTTTATTCGCTACCTCTTGCTGAAGTTTGCTGGTAAGCTGTCAGCTTCGAGTAGCATTATAACACCATCCCTGCCGCGAAGGAATTGTACCAGTTAAGCCAGCTAACAGATATTCCTGTTCCGGTCTTTAAAAACCGTCAGTATTTCTGGATGCAAAAGGAATATCGAAAGGAAATGGGTCACGATCCAGACCCGGACGACAGGGGGAAAACTGTCCAGTTGCCATAACCACTGTTGTAATCACACTTTCCGGTGGATTTATTCAGGCTGCAATAGGTTCCCGACAGGCTCCCGTCATTGCGCAATGTACCCGTAAAAAGGAGGGGTTCGGCTACCTGGTTACTGGTTACGGTAAATTGTATAGCCCCAGAGGTGGTGATTGTACCGGTAAAAGTGCCACTTCCAATGAGAGGCGCACCTACCTGAAAATTGCCTCTGATGGTTCCACCATTTTGTTGAACGGGGTTGAGTGACATCGAAGCGTTGGTATTGCTTCCTGTGTTATGAAGACTTCCATTGTATTGATTCGACAGGGCAGGATAGCCTGACCCAGGATTGGTGGTAGGCCGTGGAGCCGTTGTTACAGTAGGTACGGGTGTGGTAGGTTTTGTCGTCGAGGTTGAGGCCGGCGTTGCAGTAACGGCAGGTTTATGCGACGCTGTTGCTACCGGGGTAGTAGTCACTTGTCCCGGTTGACGCGCAAGGAGCGCGGGTAGAAAGACGGCCGCCGATGCGGTGCCAATAAGCAGCGCGAGTACCAGGAGCAGCCACGCGCTTATTCTTCTACGGTTGCGCCGATTAGTCCCAGGTACGGGATTGACGACGGTAGTTGATGCTGGAAACGAGGGCGCAGGTAACGGCGCTGGTGTTGGCACGGGCGTTTGAGGATCAGCCGCGCCGGATAAGAGTACGATGGGGGCGACGACTGACGCGGGTACAATTGGAGCGTGAGGCTCGTTAGTGAGCGCGTGCCAGAACTCCTGAACGGTGGGGAAGCGTTTGTCGATGTCTACTGCCATTGCGCGATAGATGGCTTCAGCCATGTGATGTGGCACATTTGGCGCGTAGGTGTGGATTGGTTCGAGTGGGTCGGTACCTCGACTACCCATTTGCGTTGTGCGATAGAAGGCATCTGCCGGGACGTGACCTGTCAATAGTGAGTAGAGGGTCGCGCCAAGACTATAAATATCGGTGCGTGGATTTGTCCCGGTGGCATAGTGTTCGGGCGAACCATAACCGGGTGAGGCATGCCGGACGGCGGTGGTGGTGGATTCGGGGTCAAATTCTTTAGCTATGCCAAAATCAACCAGGACAGCTTCGTCGCCTGAGTTGGGTACGATAATGTTGGCGGGTTTGATGTCGCGATGAATGATGGGCGGCTTTTGTTCGTGCAGATACCCCACTGCTTTCATGATCGGCCCCATGATACTGAGCACCTGTTGCACCGAAAAGCGTTTCTCTGTTTGCTGGCGGCGCAGTACTTCCAGGTTCGGCCCTTCGATGTAGTCCATGAGGATATAGGCACGATTGAGTGCATCGTCCTGGAACACTCGATAGACGCGCGGCAAAGATGAGTGGTCAACCCGCCTGAGCAGATCCGCTTCGAATGTAAAACGTTGCCTTTCACGTTTCTGGGGATCAATCACTTCTTTGAGCGCGAACAGATTTTGCCGGACGCGCTGATCCCTGACAAGGTAGACTGCGCTGAATCCGCCTTTGCCGAGCACTTTCTCGACCACGTAGCGATCGTGTACTATGCTACCGACTGGGAGGATTTCTGTTACATCTTGCATTCTACGCCTCGGATACTGTACTGGCAATATTCCATTATCACATTATAATGCGGAGGAGTTCTCACTGTGCAAGCTCAAGTGTATATTTTAATCTTATCCATAAAGAATCTAATCTTTCTAATGTTATCATGGCAGACATGCTGTGACTATTCAGCTTGTCCTCTTTATCATCGTTTCCCCTCTTGCAAGCTTACGACTCATGGTATATGCTTGCGTGGAGGAAGCTAAAGATAAGTGGGAAGAGGATACAACTCAACAGTCAGTATGACGTATATTATGATGTAGCGAAAGCAGGAGTAAGTGCCAAAAGATACGAGCCAGACTGGAGTGCGCAAAAATAATGCGCGGCAGTTGCTGGGGCGCAAGGGCGAGCAGATGGCTGCTGATGCTTTGCGCGAGCGGGGCTATCGTATGGTGGAGCATAACTTTCGCTGCCGGTATGGAGAAATCGATCTTATCGCGGAAGAGAAAGATGACCTGGTGTTTGTTGAGGTGAAGACGCGCAGGGGAACGGCCTTCGGGCATCCTGAAGAGGCGGTGACGCTGGCGAAACGGCGCAAATTGGTAGAGGTTGCCTCCTATTATCTCGATTTGCACGCTGAGGGCGACCGCTCGTGGAGGATTGATGTGGTGGCGATAGATTTTAACCAGGACGGGAAATTCCGGGAAATCCGGGTCTATCAGCACGCGGTAAGTGAAGAATAAGATCAATTACAGGGCCAGCGTAGCCACAAAGTGGCTCGCGAAGCATGTGTATGGTAGGGGCGACCCTTGCGGTCGCCCTCGCCCTGGCCCTCAGCGGGAAAGGCAGGCAGGATATGTCAGATTTTGTGGAAAACGCGAAAAATATGGTGAGCGCGGCCGTCAGTCGCACGAGCTGGCAGGCGCAGAAACAACTGCGGGTGCGCGGCAAGCAGGGTGAGATTGATCAATTGATGGAGCAGCGGCAGCAGTTGCTGGATGATCTGGCAAAGGTGGCGATGGACCTGTATCAACAGAGCAGGCTGACCGACGCGCAGCTATCGCGTTTATGTGCCAGTATTCAAGAACTCGACCATGATATGCAGAATCGCCAGACGCAGTTAGCAGAGATCAAGAATGAGATGTATGTTGCGAATCAGTTCGCGCCTTCCGCGACGACCAATTACGCGCCGCCCCCGGTTACGCCGAATCCCGGTATGAATTCCAACCCCTCTGCAACCTCTACACCGCCACCATATGCTTCGCCCTCGCCCAATGCTCATGCGAAGGCGCTGGCATGTCCGAATTGTGGCAATCCTATACGATCAAATGCGCTCTATTGCCGTAGTTGCGGCGCGAAATTACGCTAAGCAATGTGTGCCTTCGAGTGAGCGTCAAGTTTTTGCATCACGTTGACCAGGGCAGGGGCAAGCCCAGCCCGTACCCTACTACGAGGTGGCCTGCATATTTCGTACAGGGTACGGGCTGGGCTTGCCTTTCAGTGGTAGGTTTTTTAGGAAAGGGCCAGCGAGTGGGAGGTGTCATCCTGAGCGCAGCGAAGGATCTCTCGCCGGCAGCACGCAGATCCTTCGCTGCGCTCAGGATGACAGGCGAGATCGGCGCGTTTCAAACAAACCTACCACTGAAAGGCTGGGCTTGCCCCTGCCCTGGTCACTCGCGCAAAAAGATGACGGCACCCTGTGCCTTCTCACTGTTTCCTATTGTAGCATGAACTATGTTATAATGGTACGTGCCTCCAGGTAGCGT
>DAHVFL010000173.1 GCA_027316975.1 Chloroflexota bacterium
GTGTGGGTTGTGGCGCTGCGCCGTTTCGATACCTTGAGTATGTGCGTGTTGCTGCTTTCCTGTAGCGCGTTGTTGTATTATCCGTTGCAGCAGTTTGCTTCGACTTTGACGGGTATCTTATTGCCGGTATGCATTTTTGGCATTCCACTCGTCTATTTGACGGTACGACGTTGGATGCCTGCGGGCAGGATGGAAAGGAAGAATGTGCTGACGTGACCGATGAAGTGAAACAACGGAAGTTGGAGCATATCAATGTGGCTCTGGGACAGGATATCGCGGTTGCGCAGCGTGCCAACTGGCAGGACATTGCATTTGTTCACCAGGCGTTGCCGGAGGTAGACCTGGATGAGGTTGATACCGCGGTGGATTTTCTCGGCCATACTTTGCGCTATCCCATCTTTATCTCTTCGCTGACGGGCGGCCATCCCGATGTGATCTCCATCAATACGAATCTGGCGCGAGCGGCAGAACGGTATGGTCTGGCGCTGGGTGTTGGCAGCCAGCGAGCCGCCATTGTTAATCCTGACGTGGCCGGGAGCTACGCCGTTACACGCGAAAACGCGCCGCGCAGCTTTCTTATAGCCAACATTGGCGCGCCCCAGCTGATTAAGCAGGCAGGGCATGAGGCGTTCACGCTGGAACAGGTGCAGCGCGCGATCGATATGATTGGAGCGAACGCGCTGACGGTGCATATGAACAGCCTGCAAGAGGCGGCGCAACCGGAGGGAGACCGCCGCGCTTTTGGCGAGGCTGCCGCGCTGAAATCACTTACAGAACACGTTGCGCTGCCGGTGATTGCGAAGGAGACGGGCGCGGGTGTTTGCCGCGAGCAGGCGCTGTTGTTGCGTTCGTGCGGGGTGGCCGCGATTGATGTAGGTGGCGCGGGTGGCAGCAGTATGTCTGCTATGGAGGAGGCGCGCTCCGCGGCGCGTGGTGATGAACGCACGCGCGCTATCGGCCAGTTGTTCCGTGACTGGGGCATCGCCACGCCCATCGCGGTTGTCGAGGCGGGTGTGGCCCGCCTGCCGCTGATCTCAACCGGCGGGGTGCGCAACGGGCTGGATATGGCGCGCGCGCTGGCGCTGGGCGCGACGATGGTTGGCATGGGCTTTCCTTTCCTGAAAGCTGCCAGCCAGAGCTACGAGGCCGTCTGCGAACTGCTGGAAACGACGATTGCTGAACTGAAAGTAGCCATGCAACTGAGCGGGGCGACCACTATCGCGCAATTGCACCAGGTGGATATCGTGGTGACGGGCGAGACGCGCAACTGGTTGACGATGCGCGGCTTTGAAGAGACGTTGAAGGTGATGGCGCAACGAAGGTGGACACTGTTAACAATGCAAAATGGTAACGAGGGCGACCGCAAGGGTCCACTCTTTCACTGGTAGGTCTTCCTGGAAAGGGGCAGCGAGTGGGAGGTGTCATCCTGAGCGCAGCGAAGGATCTCAGTGCGGCCCGGCGAGAGATTCTTCGCTGCGCTCAGAATGACATTGCCACGCCGGACACTCTTTGGCGGCAAGTGCCTTTCAAAAAACCTACGAGTGAAAGCCCGGCCCAATCTCCGCCCCTACATTATCCCTTCCAAATCTTGCGGGGTATTGATCCCCACAAAAGAGCGCAGTTGCGGGTCAACCTGCCGCAGTTGGGCTTCTTCGATATAGTGGACGGGGGCGATTCCTAAGAGGGCGCGGGGGGCGCGTTTTCCCTGTTGCAGTAGTGTCTCGATGTGGGGGAGGATTGAGCGAGGGTAGAGGGCCAGTAGGACTTGCGGTACGCCTTCTACGACCGGAACGATGAGTGTGTCTGGCTGGTAGCAATCGAGCAGGAAGGTGAGCAGGGATGGTTGTATGAATGGCATGTCTACCGCGACGACCAGCGCGGTTGTTGCTTGCATGGCGTTGAGGCCGCTGTACAGACCTATCAATGGGCCGCCGCCAGGTTTTTCATCGAAGACCAGTCGCGTGCCGGGCAGGGCAACATGCGTGAATTGGGTTTGGTCGCGCGCGACGATTAGCAGCTCAGCGCAAAGGGGAGCCAGCGTTGAAACAAGGTGAGCGAGAAACGTTTCGGATGCCTGGCCGGGCAGAGGCAGCAGGGCCTTGTTGGTTCCCATGCGCTGGCTGCGTCCCCCGGCCAGAATGATACCTGCGGGCGGATTCATGGAGCAAAACCGCTTCTGTTACCTGCTAGAGGCTCTGGCTTTGCGCCTGTTGCCTTTGGGATTATACTGCCGGGTATTCTCGCGGGCGCGCCAGCTATCGCGTTCCTGCGGGTATTTGCGCACCAGGTAGATGATCCAGACAATGGCCCATGCCAGCAGACCGGCTAACCACGCATAACGCCAGAAGCGCCACGCGAAGAAGTAGAGGTACAGATAGGCGCGCGAAAAGATCAGCGGAAGCCCTATGATGCTGATGATCGCCAGCCAGCCGAGATAGCGATCAAACATGTATCTTGCCACTGGCCGGTTTTTTACGAAGCGTTTGCGTCCCTCTACCGAATAATAGAAAGGGATCAGCATTCCCAGGATGCAAAAAATTATCCAGGGAACATAGAAATGAAAGGTCTCGGCCGGCGTACCGGCAGCAGTTGCCGTACTTAACGTACAATTGGTGGCCGTACACGGATCAGTGAATAGCCAGCTTATTAAATTGAATCGCATAGCGTTCCCGCCCCTTCTTCTAATGCGTGATTAACATTGGAACGTATGATAGCACGGTTGGGCAGAAGAGTCTAGAGGTTTAAGAGTACTCAAGAAAAATGTAGATGTGCCGAATGTGGATAAAAGACGGCGCATTGCGTGGCCGCAGTGTAGATGGGGGACCACAGGAGCAAACGTTTTGAGTACACAGTCAAACGAGTATGCGCAGCCGGGCAGTCGAACAACCGGCTTGATTCTGCTTTTCTGTCTCTCTATACTGGTCGTCTGCGCTCTCGTCATATCTCTTTTGCAACGCAGCAGCACTAGTTTATTAGAGGCGGGTATCTATGTGGCAGGTATGGCTTTGAGCGGGCTGGTGGCGTTGCGCAGTTTCTTTGTTGCGCAAAAAATGGTTGCCTATACGAACGATCTGCACAGTTTGCAAAATGAGCTACATGCTAAAAATCGCACGTTGAGCGAGACCAATGCGCGGTTACAGGCGCTGGCAACTACTGATCCATTGACGGGACTGCCTAATCATCGCGCATTGATCGCAGAACTTGAACACGAACTGGCGCGCGCTTACCGTTATCAGCACGAGTGCGCTATACTTTTTCTGGATATTGACCACTTTAAAGCGCTGAATGATAGCTACGGACACGCGGTGGGTGATAGCGTCCTGCGTGATTTTGCCTCGTTGGTGCAGCAGAATATGCGTGAAACCGATGTGCCGGGACGCTGGGGAGGCGAGGAATTTCTGGTAATCCTGCCGGAGACTGGCGAGCAAGAGGCGCGGCGCATCTCTGAACGCCTGCGGTCAGCCGTAGCATCTTATGCCTTCACGATGGGCGGCGGTATGAGCCTGACATGCTCTATCGGTATTGCCATATTTCCAGAGGACGCAGGGGAGCGCGATGGGCTGGTGACAAGCGCGGACCAGGCAATGTATGCCGCGAAAAGGCTGGGGCGTAACCAGGTACGCACTGCCAGCGACCCGGCAGCGCTGGCATTTAGCACGCATACTTCTGAGCATGGTTCGCGCGAGGACCTGGCTTTGTTTGGAACCGTTGAAGCTCTCAGCGCCCTGGTGGAAGCGCACGATCACTATACCGGCCAGCATACGCGCCGTGTGGCGATTCTGGCAACGCGGGTCGCGCTCGCGCTCGGCCTGAATGCTACGGAAGCGCGTATGATCGGGTTATCTGGACGCCTGCATGATATCGGCAAGATCGGCATATCCGATGCGGTGCTTCAGAAACCGGAACGTTTGAACGAGGAAGAACACGCCTCTATGCAAGAGCATACCATTGTGGGAGCGGAGATTATCACTCGCATCCCTTCTTTGCGCGCGCTTGTACCGGTCATCCGGGCGCATCACGAACGGTGGGATGGCAAAGGCTATCCCGATGGTCTTGCTGGAATGGCGATTCCGCTGGGCGCGCGTATCGTCGCGGTTGTAGATGCCTACGACGCTATTATTACGGAGCGGTATTACCAGCCGGCGCGCGACGCGACTGCGGCCCTTAATGAATTGCGGCGCTGCGCCGGAACGCAGTTCGATCCTGAAATCGCGCGCGTGCTGGAGGAGATGCTGACTCAACAGAACAATATGCTGGCGGGGAATAGCAGGGTAGCGTAAAAATTGGGCTAGCGAAGGAAAGCCGTGCCCTCCATAGAGGGCGGGAACGACCACGGCCCACAGAACCCAGGACGGGAACGACCACGCCTCTACCCTGTACGCGCTGGCTGGCGGGGCCAGCCTCTCATCTCTTCGCAGAGTAGGGGCGTGGGCCTGTCTTTCACTGGTAGGTTTTCAAAACAAGCAGCCGCCAGAGGTGTCATCCTGAGCGCAGCGAAGGATCTCCGTGCGGCGCGGCGCGAGATCCTTCGCTGCGCTCAGGATGACACCTCCCACCTGGCCGGTTCTTTTCTGAAAAACCTACTAGTGAAGGCGTGGGCTTGTCCACACCCTGGCTGAGAATAGCTTCGGTTAGTTGTTGAGGGGAGATGTGATCGAAGAGGTTCTTGCCTCTGGGATTGTATGTTTCTTTGGCAATGCCCGGCTTGAAGGCTACCTGTTCTTTCCGCCCACTGCCGAGGATGGTTGTTCGCTCACGATATCCGTACAGGCCGGGGTTGGTTCCACCGAACAGGGCAATAATGTTTACTCCATTAGTGGGATAATAGCGTGTGGAATCATCTTCGCTAACTTTTTTGAAGGTGGCAGCCAGGTGCATCAATCCTGTATCGCCGGTGACAAATATGTCTGCCTGGTCGATGAACGCGGCTACGTCGAGCAACTTTGCCTTTGGCTGCGCCGGCATCAGAAAAACGCGGCCATCATATTCGGGTTTAAGCGCTTCATGCAGCTTGAGAGCCGCGCTGGCATCTGTATATCCCTGCAATATGCACACGACAAGCTCAGGGCATTGTCTCAGAGCCTGGGATATCGATGCGGCGAGCAGTGCGATGGGCGGGCGGGTGACGACGGAAGTCGTATCTGTGGCGACTACCAGCACTCTGGCGCGTTCGTGAGGAACGGTTGATCTCTTTGTTATATCCCGCACAACTTCGGCTGCGTTTTGTATCTGTTCAGAACTCAGATACAGAGGAATTTCGTCGCTCAGGGCGTGGAGCGGCGACTTGTTGCCAAAATACCTGTTGACCATGCGCCTGGCTATTTTATGCATCGGCACGTCCTGTTGAACACGCAGGGCTAACAGGTTCTTGCCCAATTCTAACCAGTTTGGAGACATTACAGGTACGCGCAGCCGGGAGTAGAAGCCAGGCAAAATCATGCCTGGAAATACCGCGGTATAATTTCTGTTCCGAAAAAAGCGCACTAACTCGGATGTTTCCGTGTCTGGGATGACCCCCTGTAACCAGTTTGTCACCTCAGGTCTTTTGAAAAGGCTTTCACTGGCCCGGAAAAGCCTGTTGACGCGGGGATCATGCTCAAAAATTTCGGCCTGGATGTGATTGCACAGCACATCTATTTTGCCGCCAGCCGATGGGACATTCTGGATAATCTGGTCGATGGCGCTCAACCCGAATGCGATGGCGTCGCCAATGCCTTTATACATGGTAATGAGGTAAGCAGGCGTGTCGGCTTTTCCGTTCATCCCTAAAGAGGTATCGCCAGCATACCCCGTTAAAGATGATGGTGTATTTTCAGCTACTTCTCGATCGATTAAACTCATATGAGGTCGTTTCTCAAGGTTATGCCGGGGAGATCTTTTGAGCGAGGCGCTGAAAATCATGAGCGCGAAACCTGTAAGTTCCAGGTAGAACCCTGCTCCAAGAAGTGGTGGTATGGCAAAGCTATAGATGACGGACATAAAGAAACCCGGCAGACCTTGAATGACCAGACCAGCTATTGCGGCGTTGCGTCTCCAGCGCAGCATTCCAGGTGACAGTTCTCGAAAAAAGCTTGCTACACTCGCCCCAACTACGAAAAGCACCAGCAGCAAAGGAAGTGCCAGTAATACCGCAGCCGGTGGAAAGACGTAACGAAAGAAAAAATTCGCCACAGTCCATTCGGACACTGCTATGGTGGCGCTCCCGCCACCGTTCCCGTGAACCATGGGGAGGAAAAACACGCCGAAGAAGACCAGAGCGCCGCCCAGGAGAATGAGGAGAGGGTTAACGCGAGAAAATGATCGTTGTGACCGCATAAAATGGTCCCTTTCTTGCCTTTGAAACATGACTATTCTCCAGGACTTCCAGAGAGTAATATGCTTTAAACTCTATGGCCTGGTCCTGTAGAAAGTGTAAGCAAGAAGCACTGGCAGGCATAGATGTCATGTGACCCATTTTTGGGTAGTGAGACCTTGAATAAACGAATAAAGAGGGCATTGCCTGACTCATAACGCCTCCCGGCAATGAGCAAGGACGCGCCTGGGAGAGCGGATCAACTCAGGACGGCCAGCCTGCTGAGCAGCGAGGCCAACTTCGAGAAAATTTTATATGACGTAGAGGAGTATGCTCTGCTTTTTTTGAGTGTATAATAGGAGACACCCATGGCTAGTATTCTCTATCTGAAGAGGGAGTAACGATATGCGACGCATTGCGATACTGGCGGAAGGCGCGTTTGAGTGGCACTATGGCAAGACGGCGACCGGGGTTATCCGCTATGGCAAAGATACGGTTGTGGCGGTCATCGATAGCACAAAAGCGGGTATGGATGTGCCCCAGGCGCTGGGTGGGGCATCGTTTGGACAGGGCATACCCGTTGTGCGCGATATTCACGAGGCTTTGACCTACCAGCCGGATTCCCTCTTGATCGGGATCGCGCCGATGGGGGGCGCGTTACCGGAGGCGTGGCGCTGGCAACTGCTGGCCGCTATTGATAATGGATTGGATATCACCAGTGGCCTGCACTTTTTTCTTTCGGAGGATGAGGAACTACGCGCCGCCGCCGCCAAACGCGGCGTTACCATCTGGGACGTGCGCCGCCCACCCGATACGACCCGCGTCGCGCAATTTCTCCCGCATCGTCCAGGCAGCCATACCGTGCTGTTCGTTGGCTCAGATTGCGCGGTGGGCAAGATGACAGCCGCGCTGGAACTTGATATCGAGGCGCGCAAACGCGGTCTTGATAGCGCCTTCGTGGCGACGGGGCAGACGGGCATCGTGATCGCGGGCAATGGCCTGCCGGTTGATCGCATCATCAGCGATTTCGTGGCGGGTATGGTGGAGCAGATGGTGCTCGATTTCACCAGAGAACATGACTGGGTATTTGTGGAGGGACAGGGCGCGCTCAATCATCCCGGCTACTCGCCCGTTACGCTTGGTCTCATTCACGGCTCTATGCCAGATGCCATGATTTTCTGCCACAAGGCTGGAACGTCTATGATCGAGGGCTATACCGCATGCCCGTTTCCTCCACTCAAACGTATGATCGAACTCAACGAGGAAACCGTCAGCTGGGTGCGCCCTGACCGGCCCTGCAAGGTGGCAGGATTGTCCATTGTGACCTTTGGCCTGAGCGATGAGAAGGCGCGAGACGCGATAAAGCGGGCCGAGGACGAGACGGGGCTGCCTGCTACTGATCCGCTGCGCTATGGCGTGGGGGTGTTGATGGACGCGCTGAGCAGGCAAAGTGCTTCACAATGAATACCTTGTTTTTTCTCTCTGAATCCGTATGATTAAAGAAGAGCAGGATTGAGATTGATCCTGAGTCTTCAAAGCAGAAGGAGGAATCCATGGCAACCCATCATCTCGATGATACCCAACCCCACGCCTTTTGGGATCATGCCTACCCGCCGCGCCTGCGCATCCAACCAGGAGACACGGTGGTATTCGAAACGCTCGAAGCTTCTGCGGGACAGGTTCGCCCTGATTCTCCCTCGGAAGTCCTGGGCTCACTGGATTTCGCGTATATTCATCCGCTCACCGGCCCCGTGTACATCGAGGATGCGGAACCGGGCGATGCCCTGGAAGTCGAAATTGTCAGCATCAAGCACAAGGGCTGGGGTTGGAACGGCGTGATACCGGGCTTCGGTTTGCTTGGCAGCGAATTTTCAGAGCCGTACCTGCATCACTACCGCATCGGTGATACCTATTGCGAATTTCGCCCTGACATCCTCATCCCTTATGAGCCATTCTGTGGTGTGATGGGGGTCGCGCCGCGCGAGGCAGGACGCTTTACCACCATCCCCCCGCGCGAAAATGCGGGTAATATTGATATCCGTCACCTGACTCCAGGCTCCAAAGTGTTCTTCCCTGTTCTGGTTCCCGGGGCCTTATTCTCCTGTGGAGACTGCCACTCGGCTCAAGGCGATGGCGAAGTGAACGGGACGGGCATCGAAACCATGATGTCGGTGACGCTGACCTTTACCCTGAGAAAGGGCGCGAACATTCCCGAACTGCGTTTCATTACACCTCCGGGAAAGAAGCTCACGGTCGCCGACGAGGGTGGCTATTTTGTGACGACAGCGCATGGCCCGGACCTCTTTACCAATGCGCAGCAGGCGATCCGCTACATGATCGATCACCTCTCCTCAGAGTACCACATGACGAGAGAACAGGCGTTTTGCCTGTGCGGTGCGGCGGTGGATTTGAAGATCAGCGAGATCGTAGACGCTCCCAACTGGATTGTCTCGGCCTATTTGCCGTTGAGTATATTCAGGCACGGGTAGCACTTTGTCAGTCTTCAAGCAATACGTGGGGCAATGGTGGGAGTAAGTCCTGCCATTGCCCGTTTGCTTTTAGCTGAGTTGTAGGGAATGCACAGTTAGATGCGCATTTTCTGATAAGGAGACAAACCATGCAACGCCTCCCGCTTGACAACTACCGTGAGGTTACATCGTTAGCTCTGGGTTTTCTGTACTCCCAACCCCGGCGTATCCGGCAGCACCAGTTTCCCATTGACGACCTTAACACCCTCGTAGGGGTCATTGTCGATGAGCAGGTGTCCATCCAGGTCAGCGTAGTC
>DAHVFL010000174.1 GCA_027316975.1 Chloroflexota bacterium
AACCCTTTCTTAACCGATTCGTAACCTCTTCACTAGATGCAAAATGAATACCTGGCAAAATAGAATTCACAGTTGCACAAAATCGCAACCAACATCAAGGTATAAGGACATTTCATAACCCGATCTTAACCGATTCACAACTGGTTGCACCTTCCCCAATGCCACTATTCCTTTCATAATTGAGTTGGCTGGTAATTTCATTTGCAACAGCGGTTTTGTTGATCTTTCCCCTCTATTTATTGTGTAGTTCATTGTATGAAAGGATTTCTGATGCTCAGGAAAATGCTACGAATCCTGATCCCGGTAGCGGCTATTGGCATCCTGCTCTTCGGCGCACTCTTGTATCTATCTACAGGTACAGGCAGAGGCGCAAAGGCACAAAACGCGGGTGGGATACAATTTAGCAAGCTTCAACAACGGCTCCTATCTGGCTTTGCATCTGCTGAACTCGCCGCATCAAGCGTATCCACCAGCAGCCCTGTGAGACCGGGCAACTACTTCCCTACCAGCGATGATGGCTGCCCCCACAATCTAGGCTCCAACATCAAGGTCAATCAGAATTGCTTGAACATTTCTGATCCAACCCTCCAGGGGCGTGCGCAGTCGAACAATGAGACCTCCATTGCCCAGGACCCCAACAACCCCAGCCACATTGTCGCTAGCTACAATGATTATCGCCGGGGTGACGGCAACTGCTATGGCGCTTTCAGTCTTAATGGTGGGCAGCAATGGACCGATACCACCATTCCCATGTCCTTCACCAGTGGAACGGCCTTCGGCGCAGCTCGCCAGTACTGGCAGGCAGGCGGTGACACCGCTGTCGCCTGGGACACCAAAGGCAATGTCTACTTCCAGTGCCAGATGTTCCAGCGCGGCTTTCCAACTACACCGAATCCAGACCTGTCAAGCGCCGTTTACATCTTCCGCTCAACCGGCAACAATGGCGCATCGTGGAACTTCCCGGCTCGCCCGGTCATCCAAAGCGCTGATGTAGCGGGGACGGGCACAAAGCCTTTCGAGGACAAGCCGCTCATGACGGTTGACAACCATAAGGGTAGCCCATTCCAGGATCGCGTCTACGTGACCTACACGGAGTTCGCTGCTGATGGCACCGCCTTTATCTACGAGTCCTACTCCTCTGATTACGGCGAGAGTTTCAGCCCGCGTGTTCTGGTCAGCGCTGCCAGCTCGCTTTGCCCGGTTTCCGTAACTACATCAGGTACCTGTGATGCAAACCAGTTCTCGCAGCCCTTCACTGGCCCCGATGGCAACCTGTATGTTGTGTGGGCAAACTACAACAACGCTGTCACCGGAAGTGACAACCGCAACCAGATGTTGCTTGCAAAGTCAACCGATGGTGGTCAGACCTTCAGCGCGCCCGTGAAGGTTGGCGACTACTACGATCTGCCCGACTGCGCCACCTACCAGGGTGGGCAGGATGCTGGCCGCGCCTGCGTGCCGGAAAAAGGCTCATCGATGCGTTCTGTTTTCCGTGCCGCCTCATACCCCTCTGGCGTGGTCAACCCGAAAAAGGCCAACCAGGTCATCGTCACCTATGGCTCCTATATTAATGTGAATTCGAATGAGAGCAATGGTTGCGTGCCCGCAGGTTTCAGCGCCCTTGGAACAAACCTGTTCACAGGTGTGAAGACAGCTGGCGCCTGTAACAACGACATCCTGATCAGTGTCTCCAACAATGGCGGCGCAACCTTCACTGGCACCACCAAAGATCCGCGTGTCATGACCAGCATCAATATGCAGCCAGGCCAGGCGACCACCGATCAGTTCTGGCAGTGGGCCACCTTCTCAAATACTGGCAGGCTCGCGGTTTCTTACTTTGACCGCCAGTACGGTAGGGATGAGTTCAACGGCTACTCGGACATCAGCCTGACCGGGGTCGATGATCCCTACACTGAATTCAATACAGTGCGCGTTACCTCATCGTCTATGCCCTTCCCAACGCAGTTCCCCGATGTACAGGGCAATGGTCTCTTCTACGGTGACTATACCGGTATCTCGGCGTCTGATGGTGTAGCTCATCCTCTGTGGATGGACACCCGCAGCCCTGACCTGTTCCTCTGTCCGGGCACAGGCGTAACAGGCGTGCCACCGAAAGTTTGCAAAGGCACTTCTGTACCGAATGGCCCGATGGCTAACGACCAGGATGCCTTCACGGCATCGGTAGCAATACCCTGATAGTGGAATCCATGCTGTGAGCAAAAAGAGAGAGCCGCTTCAAAGAAGCAGCTCTCTCTTTTTGCTGGCTGCAACAAGAACGCAGTGGAAGAGCTTTGAAACGTGCTGGCAAGGATGAGAAAATTGGGGTATACTGTTCCAATGTGTTACGTCTCAGTACCTTTGGGCTACCCTGAATCGTTAAAAAGAAGAATTTACATAGATGTACTAACATTGTAGGGCATTCTATGTTACAATGTACTACTGTGTGTTGTTGTGTTTATTCTTCTGAGTCATTGGAAGACACTACAGGATGCCGGGGTTACGTTAAAGCGGCGGCGCAGAAGGACTGCATGGAAACGAATATTCAAACATCACTACAGGAAGATATATATTCAATCGTCGAACGTGTTGCGCGTATCGTCTCAGGCGTGCGCGGCCCGCATCCAGATTATGCTCAGATCGCCTCAGAATTAGCTCCCGTCATTCCTTTTGATGTTTTTGGAATCGTTCTCTTGCGGCATGACCGCCAGGCTTTGCGTGTGACCGTCTGCTCTCAGGAAGTAGGCCAGTGGGTATCCCGCTATCACCAACATCCCCTGAAAGACTCCATGCTCGAGCATCTTTTGCAAAACAGAGCGCAGCAGCAATCGAACGCGCTTGCAGCAAATAGTGTGCAGGTGGCTCCGAATCAGGACCAGGCTCGTGGCGTCGTAGATGGGGCTTCCTTAGAAGATGACCCTCATTCTATGCGTGTTCGCGTCTATCCGGTCGGCCTGGATGGTGTACCGTCTGAATGTGGCGACGCGCTCAGCGGCCATCCGCAGCTCCGCGCTACGCTTATCACGCCCTTGATCGTCGATGATCGTTTGCTCGGCTCGCTCGAACTTGGTAGTCTCTCTCTGCGTGCCTACCAGCAAGAACAAACCCTGCGCATCATTCAGGCTGTTGCGCGTGTGCTGGCTGCCGCTATCGAAAGCGCCCAGGCCGAAGGCAATGTCCAGATACAGGATCGCCAGCGCCAGGAGTTGCGCAAAGTCTCCAGCGCCCTTACCTCGCAGATGGACCTTGCAACCATCCTGCGCCGTATTGTCGAAGGCATTGCCACTGCTCTGCATGTGGCGTCGGCCATCGTTACGCTCGACCGGCGAGCCGGTAGTTTGCGACTTGAAGCACAGCATGGACTGCCTGCTGATATGCTGCAAAACATTATCAGCGGTAAGCAAGCGCTCAGCGATCAAACCATTATCGGATTCACCTTGCGTCGCCGCCAACCGGGTGTTTCAAATGATATCGCGCAGGACGAACACTTCCCGGCCAGCTCGGATTTTGCCACGCAACTTGGGATGCGCTCGGTCTTCAGCTACCCTCTCATCGTCGGTTCCACCGTCTTCGGCGCGCTATTGCTTTTCTCGCCAGAACCAGGCGGCTTTACCCCGCTCAAAACCGACATTCTCTCGCTTTTTGCAAGCCAGGCCATGATTGCTATTCACAATGGTATGCTGCTTGAGACCGTGCGCGAACGCCAGCGTTTTCAGCAAACTATTGAGCAATTAGAAAATGTCGTACAGAATCCTCTCACTCCTCAGCAGGAGCAGGCTCTGCTCGAAAATGTGCGTGCCGAGACCGAACGTACCTTTGGCATTAACTTCGCCAGTTTGTTGCGTTACATCAGTGAACGTCTGTTGACGCGCAGCGAGCGTGATTTTCAGTCACTCGTGCAAACCTTGCAAAGCGAGAGCGCCCACCCACTTGCTCTATCAGTCGATTTCGCTCCACCACCAGTGGAGGCCGGTTCGCAGGCGAACGCTCCTCTCGCGGCAACCGAAGCCGCCACAGAAGAAGGTGCCGCCGCGCTTATGCGCACAGCAGAAGCCGCCCTTGAACGCGCTGGCTTGCTGGGAAATGTGAGCGCTGCTTTCACCGCTATGCTCGATCCAGTCCGTTCCTCCAGCAAAAGCGCTTTTTCTATGCCACATCTCTATGAGCGTGTGACGCGCAACATCCAGGACCCCTGGTTCATCGTCGATCTTCAAGGGCATTGTATTTACGTCAATCCCGCCGCCGAAGCCCTGTGTGGTGTGCGCCTTGATCTGGACAAGGCTGGAAACATCGCCTTCGAATCGTCATTACTGGCAGCGCAACAGGAACCTCTTTTTCCGCGCATTCAGGAGCTGACACTGACGGGGGCTTTGGCCGGTCTGCTGCCGCGCATACGCAACCTCGAAGAAGTCCAGGCTTACCTTCAGGAATTCATCACGCTAGATATACCCGATAAGTACAACTCGGAAACGCTCCAGCATATAGGTGAAGATGAAGAAAATATGCCGCGCCTCAATCCGTTACCGAGAAATACGTTACGTTGTGTGATTGCCTCAGAGCCGGTGCAACGGCAGACCTCTCCTGCTCGGAATGAGCCTTTTGATACGAGTCGGCTGTACCGGCGGAGTATGCCGGCCTCCAGGATGCGCTCAAACAGTTCGTTTGCCATGCTGCTTGACAATGCGCCGAGTGATCGTCACTACCAACTTATGCGCTATGCCCTGTATGACCGGCGCAACGAATTAATCGCCCATGCTTTGCAAATTCACGACATAACGGACCAGATGCTCGACGAGCGAAATAAATCGACCCTGCTTTCGTCTGTATCTCACGACCTGCGCACCCCGTTAACCTCTATCAAAGCCGCCGTCAGCAGCCTGTTGCAGCCGGGTATAGAATGGGACGAGAAGATGCGCCGCGAGATGTTGGAAGATATCGATACCGAATCGGATCACCTGAATGAGTTGATTGACTCCATGGTTGAAATGTCACGTATCGACATGGGTGCCCTCGCGTTGGAAAAGGAATGGAGTGATTTACAGGAGATCGTCCATAGTTCCCTCTCGCGCATCAAACAAACCTTCGCGGGCCGTCGCATTCAGGTGACGTTTGAGCCAGATTTACCCCTTATCTTCGTTGATTATTTGCAAGTGAAGCGTATAGTGTATAATCTTCTGGAGAACGCCGCTCGTCATAGCCCACCCGATGAAAATATACAGTTGATCGCCCAGACCGTCTCACTGGAAATGTCCGGTGAAAAAGCGGTTGACGGCGCATTGCGCTGTGTGCGCGTGCAGGTAATTGATCAAGGTGGAGGAGTGCCGGAAGAAGAGCGCGAGCGTATTTTCAAATCGTTTTACAGTCTTGATGGTCATACCGGTCTGGGATTGGCAATCTGTCGTGGTATCGTTGAAGCGCATCATGGGCGTATCTGGGTAGAATCTGCCCCTGGTGGCGGAGCTTGCTTTGTCTTTATTCTCCCCATTGCCCCGTGAAGGAGTTCTGACTTCATGAAAACAAAAGAAAAACGCATACTGGTCGTCGAGGATGATCCATCCATTCAACGTATCCTCAAACGCAGTTTGCTGGTGAATGGGTACGAGGTAACGGTGGTTGATTCTGGTCGCCAGGCAGTGGAGTTAGTGCGTACCTTACAGCCCGACCTGATCTTGCTCGATCTGTGTTTACCGGGTGATATTGATGGGATGGAGGTGTGCATTCGCGTTCGCGAGTTGTCCCAGGCTCCCATCATTGTGGTTTCGGCTCGTTCAGAAGAGCCTCTGAAAGTGCAGGCGCTCGATCTGGGAGCCGATGATTACCAGACCAAACCTTTTCATACCGAAGAATTGCTGGCACGTGTGCGTTCCTGCCTGCGACGCGCAGCCACCCAGGACGCGGAAAACCCCTCCAAACCTGATATTATCAGGACCACCGATGGCTATTTGCGCATGAACCTGATGCGCCACCAGTTATTCGCTGGCGAGGAGAAAATCAATCTCACCCCAACCGAATATGAACTATTACACCAACTTATGGTAAACGCGGGCAAAGTGATGACCCATCGCGTTCTTCTGCGCGAAGTCTGGGGGCCTGAATATGGCGACGAGGCCGATTACCTGCGCGTTTACGTCCGGCAGTTGCGACGCAAAGTGGAACCGGAAGCATCGCAGCCACGCTACATTCTTACAGAACCCGGCGTAGGCTATGTGTTTAATGAGCAGGTGGTGTTCCAGCAGGAATCGGGGGTCACACTATAAAATCGCGCCACAGGTGTAGGGATTTTAACGTAATCTTAACGAGTTTTAACGACATTTTTATGGTTAGCTCTTATCCATTTGTCGTACACTGCATTATGGGGTTGTATGTGGTTCGTTACTAGTAGGGGTAGGATGAGACGTTATGTATCAGCGGAAACACGACAAGGGTATACGGCGTTCGAACACAGACCTTTTGTGGCCTGTGCCAAAATTGGCTATTCGCTCAAGTAAACGCTTGAAGGTGCTGATTTTGGGGACTGGTGATCATCAAGATCATTTTGTACAGATTCTGGCCGCGAATGTGCAGAAGTGGGGGCACGAAGCCAGTATCCTCTCCACCAGCGCGGTTACCGGGGGAGGCAGTTCGTGCAATACTGAGGTAGTGGGGGATGTTATGGTGTACGATCTGGACGACCCTCTCCATATGCAAATTGTACCGGAAGGTAAGACGAGTGAGGACGCATTGATTACCATGCCCTCTCTGACGTGTTCAGATAAAGGGTGGCCGCGTGTACGTCTCATGATAGCCTTGAGTAGTCGCTCTGTTTCGCGTCTCACTCTTGAACAAATCGGGGCGATCGCCCTGCTTTACAAGCCATTTCAAATGGAACGATTACAGCGCTATTTGCAGACCTTTCAACAGGTTTTACTCGATGCGTCGGAAAGCATCAGTGGAGATTCATCGCCACGGTCTGCTGGCGCGGTGGTGGACAGGGAAGTGAATAGGTGTGCTGAGCGGTCAATACGTATTCTGGTGGTTGAAGATCATCCGCGTGTGGCTGAAACGATCCAGCAATGTCTGGAATGCGAGCCACGCTATGATATCAGAATCGCGGTAGATGGCCTGAATGCCCTTGAACAATATGTTACGTGGCGGCCACATTGTATTGTTACCGACCTGCTTTTGCCCTATATGGATGGCTACCAGGTCATGCGTACCCTGTCGGCGGCTACCACGCGGCAAATGCCTGCATTTGTGGTCATAAGCGCGCTGACGCAGCATGAATTGCCGGAAAGTCACGTATATCCACACGGGAAGAGCGTTGTTTTTATTGACAAGCCGTTTCAGATTGAAAATTTACTGGATGCCGTTGAACAAGCGCTGGCGTAGTAAAAGGGCCTCCTGAAAAGACATAGACGTAAAAGGATCGAGGGATCATGGAGTCGCAAGACCTCATCATGGATGGAGATTTACAAACACTCGGCCTCCAATCCATATTGAAAATGCTTGCCCTGAGCGGGAAAACAGGCACGCTGTTTATACAGTCGGGACGGGAGACGCTTTCAATTAGCCTGCGCAAGGGCCAGATCGTCTCCTTGCGAGAAGAAGGGGTCAACCAGCCTGACTTGCTGACTATGCTCTGCCTGATGAATAGACTCGATCCACAACGAGCGCAAGCTGTGCGCGAGGTCGCGCAGGGTAATATGCAGGTGGCTCTGCCTTTTCTGGTCGAGCAGCGCCTGATGACTCCCGCCGAGATGCAGCAGCGCCTGGAATTTGCTATAACGCAATCGATCAGTCATGCATTACGCTGGGTCAACGGGCGATTTTCTTTCCATCGCCGCGTAGTCACGATGGAGGGGAGAATACAGCCCCTCGATGTCGATAGCGTGCTGCTTGAGGCTCTGCGCCAGGCGGATGAGTGGGAAGAGATGCATGAAATTTCTCTCACTCGCGCCACGATGGCGCGCTGGCTTCCCGAAGTGAGCAACGATGTGCGCAGCCTGGGATTAAGCCAGGATCATATCGATGTATTATGTCTTGCCAACGGTGAAGTGCCTTTGCAAGCGATGGCAATGGCCTTGATGCTGCCCGAAGCGCGCGTTGCGCGTATTCTGGGCAGCCTGTTTGAACTACGCCTGGTAGAAATGGTTGATACCGCCCTGGAAGGCGAACTTCAGCAAGACCTCACCAATATTATTATCATGTCGCAGCATACGCTTGCGCAGCAACGGCAAAATTCCGCCCCTGACCAGCATCTCCTCGGACTGATAAAGACGCTTTCTCAATGCATCAATGGCTTACTGATCCATCATGGCATGTATGCGAAAGCGCTGCGAGGGCGCGGCCAGCTTCCTGTAGCGGATATTGTGAGCTACCTGGAAAAGCGTTTTGCCGGGTCATTGCAATTGATGGCAACGCAGCAATTCCCAATTCTGGAAACGGCCAGCTTCGTCAATGGGCAACTTGACTGTAGCGAAATATTTAACCTGAATACCCTGGTGCGCGGAGAGCAATTAGAAGAGTTTTACTGGGAAGCAGTACGCGGGTTGGCAGTGTTTTTGCGAACTGTATTCACAACATTATTAAATGATGAGGTAGGAAATTCATACACGGGGCGACAACTAAACGTGGTCTGGAAAGCATTCCTGACGGAAGTAGACCAGGAGATACAACAGTACCAACTGTATCGCGCCGGGCAACACGCTCAGAATACGCGCAATCGTTTCAACGATTCCGCCTTCCAGAGCGATGTCAACTGGAAAGGCGCGGCGCAGAAAGATGGTACACCTCACTGGTCGCCTGAGTGGCAAAGGAGGTCAATCTAAATGATGGAACCGATACCAACGGTGTTAGTGGTGGACGATAGTCCTACCGTGCGGAAAATTGTGCAAATGACGCTGCAACGTGAGCATATTCGCGTAATTACTGCCGGAGATGGCCTCAGCGCTCTAACCTCGGTGGCGGATGAAATGCCCGCGCTTATTTTGTTAGATATTCAACTCCCGCGCATGGATGGCTATACCATTTGTCAGATTGTTCGCAAGAACTTGCAGTTTCGCGCAATACCTATTATTATGC
>DAHVFL010000175.1 GCA_027316975.1 Chloroflexota bacterium
AGCCCCGCCCGTACCCTATACGGCTTCGCGAGCCACTTCGTAGCAGGGTACGGGCGGGGCTTGCCCCCGCCCTGGCGTGTGCCGGTGCAATCGCCTCGCCCTGGCGCGTGTGCCGGTGCAATCGCCTCGCCCTGGCGCGTGTGCCGGTGCAATCGCCTCGCCCTGGCGTGTGCCGGTGCAATCGCCCCGCCCTGGTGCGTGCGCCGGTGCAATCGCCTCGCCCTGGTGCGTGCGCCGGTTAGAACCTGCTATCTCTTTGATGCTTTCAAAAAGGAAAATGGGTAGAGGGCCGCTTCAGATAGGCGGCTTTCAGCAAATCATCGCATAATATTTTGCACAAACGTGGTAATAATCGCCTGCACCTCATCAAGCCGCCCCTGAAAGAAATGATCCGCCCCCTCCACTGCTACCAGGCTTTTGGGGGCTGATACCTGCTCGAACCACTTCACCATCAGGTCATATGGAGCCAGTTCATCGTTCGTACCATGGATAATCAGTTTAGGTTTGTGGCTATCGTTGAGGTAATCGCCATCGAACATGCGAGCCGGAACGCCCAGACCAATCATAGCCTGTACGCGATCATCAGAAGCCCCCACACGCAAACCGACCCACGAGCCAAACGAAAAACCAGCGCTAATGACCGGCAGGCCAGGATAGCGGCGGCTCAGAAATTCCAGCGCGTAGCGTGTATCATCCATCTCGCCGCGCCCCTCGTCATACACACCGGTGCTATGACCCACGCCCCGGAAGTTGAAGCGCAGCGCCGGCATACCCAACACCTGCAATGTTTGAGCAACCTTGAATACCACCTTATTGTGCATCGTTCCGCCGCCTAGCGGGTGTGGATGGCACACCAGAGCCGCGTATACCGGATCGACATCCTCTTCTTCCGGCTTGAGTATCCCCTCAAGATGACCGGTAGGCGTCGGAATATTGATATGTAAAATCTGACCGATCTTGCACCTGCTCTTTCTGCATCACCACGTATACGTTTCTTACCGTCTCAAATACTGTGCCATATTAGAGTTTTACTGTCAACTTCCTGCAGCATGAGCAAACAGGGGATAGCACTATCTACCACCTGAACCTGGGCCTCTCCTGGGCCTTCACCGGTAGGTTTTTTAGGAAAGGGGCAGGCGAGCGGGAGCTGTCATCCTGAGCGTAGCGAAGGATCTGCGCGCTGCCGGCGAGAGATCCTTCGCTACGCTCAGGATGACAGGCTCTTCCGGCGTGTTTCAAGCAACCTCCCAGTGAAGGCCCCTCCTGGGGCGGGTTTTCACTCGATCAGCGCTGGCAAGAATCTCGGAGGTTGTTTGATTGCTTACACCCTGCTATACTCACGAAGTAGACATCAGCATGGCTTAACTCACATACATCATTCCACCTGGGAAATCTGGCGATTTATTGCTCTGGTAATAACGAATTGAAAGGATATTCAAATGCGTATTGCTCTTGATTATACCGCGGGCATCCGGCAGGGAGCGGGCATAGGTCAGTACGTGCGTAGTTTAGTCAACGCGATGCTTGAGCAGGATTCTCACAACAGGTATACACTGATTACAAGTGGACGCCCCACGCAGGAGCAGCCATTTCCGCGCGCAGAGAATGTGCGCGGGCGCAGTTTAGTGATTTCTGACCGTTATTTGACGATCCTGTGGTATCGCTTGCACTTTCCACTCCTGGCCAATTATTTCACGGGGCCAGCGGATATTTACCACGGGTTGGATTTTGTGCTGCCACCACTGAGTAAAAAAACGCGCAAAGTGGTGACCGTGTACGATCTGGCCTTTCTTGAGCACCCCGAGACAGCGGTTCCCTCGTTAGCGGCCTATTTGAACAAAGTGGTGCCAGAAGCTGTGGCGCGGGCCGATGTTGTCGCCGCTATCTCCCACACCACCAAACAGGCCCTGATTAAACATTATCACGCGCCGGTAGAGAAGATTACCGTCATCCCCTGTGGAGTCGGAGCGCAGTTTCAACGCGTGACCGATCTGGTATTATTAGAGGAGACGCGTCGCAAATTTGACTTGCAGCAGCCCTTTCTCTTCAGTGTAGGGACGCTGGAGCCGCGTAAAAACCATAGTGGCCTGATCCGAGCTTTTCATGAAGTGCAGCAGAGGAATAAAAGTTCGCTGATGTTAGCTATCGCGGGCGGCAAGGGCTGGATGTATGAGGAGACGCAGAACGTCGTAAGGGAACTCAAATTAGAGGACAGGGTACGCTTTCTGGGTCGAATCAGCGAGCGTGAGCTTATTACGCTCTACAGCCTGGCCGAGATGTTCGCCTTCCCCTCTTTCTTTGAAGGCTTTGGTATCCCACCTTTGGAGGCTATGGCCTGTGGTGCGCCGGTGATTACATCGAATACCTCCTCTTTGCCAGAGGTGGCCGGCGATGCGGCACTCTTAGTTGATCCGCATGACATCCACGCCATAGCTGACGCGATTCAGCGTCTTGCGGAGAACGCGCAACTGCGGGAGGACCTGCGCCAGAAAGGATACCGGCAGGCTCAGCGTTACACGTGGTCGGGGGCAGCTGCCAGAATGCTCGCGGTCTATCAACGAGTGTACCAGGGCATCACCAACTCAGGTGATGAGCTTGAACTTGAAAAATCCCTTTGAAAGTCAGGGTAACATACATGCTAAATGCACTGATCACTGGAATTACCGGGCAAGATGGAAGTTATCTTGCGGAGTTTTTATTACAAAAAGGCTACCGCGTTTATGGCCTTGTTCGCCGCGCGAGCATCTTCAACGACGGGCGTATTCGCCATTTGCTCGATCAGATCGAGATCATTGATGCAGACCTCCTCGATCAGGTCTCGCTGATCCAGGCCGTGCGTCAAGCGCAGCCTGATGAAGTGTATAATCTGGCCGCCATGTCTTTTGTTGCCACCTCGTTCCAACAACCAGTCGCGACTGGCGAATATACCGCGCTCAGTGTCGCGCGGATGTTGGAAGCAGTGCGCCTGGCAGACCGACCGATCCGCTTTTATCAGGCCAGCACCTCTGAAATGTTTGGAAAAGTGCAAACGATCCCGCAAAATGAGCACACGCCGTTTTATCCGCGTAGTCCCTATGGAGTTGCCAAGCTGTACGGACATTGGATGACCACCAACTTCCGCGAAAGCTACAATATGTTTGCCTGTTCGGGCATCTTTTTCAACCACGAATCGCCCAGGCGCGGGCTGGAGTTTGTGACACGCAAGATCAGCCATGCCGTCGCGCGCATCAAGCTCGGTTTGCAAGAGAAACTGGTCCTGGGGAACCTGGAGGCCAGACGCGACTGGGGCTTCGCGGGCGATTATATCGAGGCCATGTGGCTGATGCTGCAGCAGGACAAGCCTGAAGATTTTGTCATTGCGACCGGCACGACTCACAGCGTGCAGGATTTTGTCATTGCGGCCTTCGCTCATGCAGGCATCGCTGATTGGCAGAAGTATGTGGAGATTGATCCGCGCTTTTTCCGCCCTGCTGAAGTCGATCAATTGATTGGAGATGCCTCGAAGGCGCGTCAGCAGCTCGGCTGGCAGCCACGCGTCACGTTTGAGGAACTGGTTCGTATGATGGTGGAGAGTGACTTGCAGCAGGTTGCGAGTCAGGTAGCCCGTAGAAAGTAGTTACGCAATTATGGAGACGCCATCACGTATTTTGATTACAGGCTGCACGGGTTTCGTGGGGAGCTACCTTGTGGAACAATGCCGCCAGCGCTACCCACGAGCCGCGTTGTTCGGGCTAGCGGGGCGGGCACCACGACTCGCACAAGACATGATACAACTGTTGAGAGCAGATATTTCGCGCCGCGAGGAGGTTCAACAGGTAGTAGCCCAGGCGCGACCAGACCTGGTCTTTCACCTGGCCGCGCAGTCGTCAGTCGCGTTATCCTGGCAAGACCCCCTGGAGACGCTGAAAGTGAACACCGGGGGCACGGTTCATCTGCTGGAAGTCTTACGGAGCGAACAACTGACGCCTCGTGTTGTGCTCGTCGGCTCAGGGGAGCAGTATGGCATGATCCGCCCTGAGGACAACCCCATCCGTGAAGAATGCCCATTTCGGCCGGCGAATCCATACGCGGTTTCCAAGGCTGCCCAGGATCTCTACGGGTATCAGTATTTCGCCGCGTATGGTTTACCTGTTATACGTGCCCGGCCCTTTAACCACTTCGGGCCGCGCCAATCACCGACCTTTGTCATCGCCAGTTTTGCGCAACAAATCGCGCGTATCGAGGCAGGGCAGGCTGAACCAGTTCTACAGGTAGGCAATTTAGAGGCCCGGCGGGACTTCTTGCCGGTAGAAGACACGGTAGATGCGTACCTGGCGCTGGCAGAACGCGGCCAGCCAGGGGAGGCCTATAACATCGGTTCTGGCCAGGCCCGTTCTATTCAATCGATTCTCGATCTCCTCCTGACGTTTACAGGCGTAGCTGTGAACGTTTACATAGATCCAGCACGTGTGCGCTCAGTAGATATCCCCTTGCTGGAAGCCGATACTTCGCGTTTACGAGCGCAGACAGGGTGGAAACCAGGAGTGCCGTTTGAGGCTGCTCTACAGCGCACGCTGGAGTATTGGCGAACAGTTGTGGCTTCTGAGCAGGTGCATTGCTGAGCCATGGTGTATAATAATTGATATATCATATCTTCCCATTTCCCTGTGTCTGAGTGGAAGGAATTTCCTGTGGAAACCTATGGATCGCACAATTACCCGGGTCGGCTCTTTGTTGTTGAAGGGGTCGATGGCTCCGGCAAAAGTACGCAAATCGCCCTGTTACGCCAGTGGCTAATCAGCGAGGGATATACCGTTTTCTTCAGCGAATGGAACTCGTCTCCCCTTGTCAAAAAAACCACCAGCAAGGGAAAGAAAAAACAACTGCTCACACCTACCACATTTAGCCTGATTCACGCCACCGATTTTGCTGATCGCACCGAGCATGATATCATCGCACCTCTCAAAGCAGGCGCGATTGTGCTGGCCGATCGCTACATTTATACCGCCTTCGCCCGCGATGTCGCGCGTAACGTTGATCGCCAGTGGGTGCGCGAATTGTACCAGTTTGCCGTCAAACCCACCGTCGCCTTCTATTATCGCGTGCCGCTCGAAGTCTCGCTCGGCCGTATTTTAACAGGCCGCAACGAACTCAAATACTACGAAGCAGGCATGGATTTAGGCCTGAGCAGCGACCCCTATGAAAGCTTCAAGCTCTTCCAGGAGCGCATCGTCGGTGAATACGAAAAGATGATTGGCGAGTTCGGCCTGACTGTGATGGACGCAACGCTGCCTATACCGGAGCAGCAGCGCCGTATGCGCAAGATTATTCGTCCCAACCTGCTGGGCGTGCGCCGTATGCGCGGATCGGCTAAAGAGACAGCATGGGCAGGACTGGCCCGCGAAATGCGCCCATCGTTGACCGATACGCCGGAGAGAAGCGCGCGATGACGCTCACACTTGACACAGAAACGTGTATCATGCGTGTTCCAACTCCCAGTTTGTTAGAGAGGAACCCAATGACCAGACTCGCCTTTTACGGCATTGATGCCATCCACTTGAAAGAACGCGACGAACTACTGCCCGGACGCCTGGTAGTAATCGAGGGTACCGATGGCGTAGGCCGTTCAACACAATTGAACCTGCTGCGCCCCTGGTTGGAAAGTAGCGGCTATGCCGTCATGGATACGGAAATGACCCGTTCCGTGCTGGCCGGAGCAGGACTCAAACAGGCCAAAGAAGGGCATACCCTTGGTCCCATCACCCTTAACCTCTTTTATGCCACCGACTTCGTAGACCGCTTTGAAAGCCAGATTTTACCCGCCCTGCGCGCCGGTTTCATCGTGCTGACCGACCGCTACATCTATTCCTTGATGGCGCGTGCCATTGTGCGCGGCGCCGACCCACAATGGATACGCTCGATCTACGGCCTCGCCCTCAAACCCGACGCGGTATTTTACCTGAAGATTGGCCTGGACGACTTGATCCCGCGCATCCTCCAGAGCGGCGGTTTCGACTACTGGGAATCGGGCATGGATATGCGCCTGGGAGCCGATCTCTTTGAAAGCTTCGTCCATTATCAAACACTCCTGCTCGCCCAGTTCGATTTGATGACTTCCGAATACGGTTTCCAGGTCATCGACGCCGGCCTGCCCGTAGACCAGCTTTCCGAACAACTCAAATACCGCATTTTGCCCCTCTTGCCGCAAGGATAACCAGTAGCGACACCCCTTGCGGGTGTCCCGTGCGGTGTCCCTTGCGGGTGTCCCGTGCGGTGTCCCGTGCGGGTGTCCCGTGCGGTGTCCCGTGCGGGTGTCCCGTGCGGCTCTCATCTCACCTTGCGGAAAACAGGGACGGGACACCCGCAAGGGGTGTCGCTACTGTTATACATGCAATGCATCGATCAACCACAGCGACACAAGCAGGAAAATGGTCAGACTGATGGCCGCTATAATTGGATCGAGCAGCGGCGCGCTTAACAGGCTCCCGCGCAGGCGCAGGCGTTGCAACAGCGTGGGCAGCGCCAGGCCGCAAATGGCGGCGATGAGCAGGCTGAAGCCGAGACCAACGCCAACGGCGATGCCCAGTAGCCACGAGTGAAACAACAACCACGCCAGCGCGCCCACCACAATGCTAGAGAACACCCCGCCAATCGTTCCCAGTCGCAATTCGCGATAGATGCCGCGCCAGAAATCCGAGCCGTTTGCCGACCGCAACTGCCACCCGGCCACGCCTAACGCCTGAGTGCCCACGCTGCCACTGGTAAGCAGTAACATAGGTATCAGGCAGATAAGGCCATTGAGGGCAACACCGGAGCGCAGCCCCGCCATCAAGCCCGTTGTTTGAATACGCGCGGCGCTGGCAACAATAGTCGCGCCAAACACCTGGTAGAGCAGCAGAGCCAGCGCGAAACCGGCCACAATATTGACCCCCAGCCAGCTCACGCGACTGAGAGCAGAGCGCAGCGAGAAATGTTCTTCTTCCTCAAATTCCTCGACGCTGGCCCCTGCCATTTCGGAAAAATCTTCCGCCTGCTCTTCATGAATTACGTCGATCACATCATCGACGGTAACGAGTCCCACCAGGTGTTTTTGCTCATCGACGACAGGCACGCCCAACAGGTCATATTTGGAGATGATACGCGCCACCTCTTCCTGGTCAGTACCGGTCCCAACAGCGATCACATCCTCGTCCATCAGCGTCATCAATTGCGTGGTCGGTTCAGCCACCACCAGTTCGCGTAGCGAGACGACACCCACCAGCCTCTTCTCGTCATCCACGATATACAGGTAGTAGATCATCTCGAGGTGGTCCGAGTTGCGCCGCAGGTAAGCCAGCGCTTCTTCAACGGTTAAATGCTGGGCCAGCGACAAGACCTCCGTGGTCATGATGCCGCCTGCCGTCTCCGCGCCATAACGCAGCAGGTCGCGAATGGGCTGCGCTTCGTTGGCGGGCATCAGGCTCAACAGGCGTTCGGCCTCTTCCAGAGGGAGATCCGCCAGGATATCGGCGGCGTCATCCGGGGCCATCAGTTCCAGCATATCGGAGGCGCGTTCCGGGTCGAGTTCGCTCAATATCTCGTACTGGCGCTTCGACTCAACTTCGTTCAGGATGCCGGCAGCCGTTTCAGTATCCAGTCGCTCGAGCATTGCGCCAGCTTCTTCAACATCAAGTTGTTCGAGAATATCGGCAATATCAGCCGGGTGCAGGTCCGCCAGTTTGGTATGGCTCACATTCAGTTGCACCTGCGGCACCATTCCTCCAGCCGTTGTTCCTGCTGCTCCTGCCAGGGCCGGCGCGAGGCGACTTGTAGCAACTTTGACCACCTGAATAGGCTCAATATAATTCCAGGTAATGGTGCGCTCAGAAAGGCGAAACGGGAAAATCCTGCCCACCCACTCGATAGGAGTAAGGATGCCCAGGCGGCGCAGCAGTCCGCTAAAACTGATATCAGCGCCAATCAGCCGGGCGGTTCCTTTGATCTGCGCCAGCTTCAAATCATTGACCTTGACCACGCGAAAGCCCTGCGTATCGACAATCTGCTTATCCAGCAAATCGCGTCCCAGCAATAGCTCATCCTGCTCCGGCGTATAGGGCTGAATTCGCGCCTGTCCAACCGTCAGGTGAATACGCTCAGCCTCCAGATTTTCAACCTGGGACCAGGGAATCACCATTTCATTATTACTAATTGTGAGACTGGATGGCGCGATAACCAGCGAAGTGACCGCCGGAAACGTCTCCCGCAGCGAGACAGAAACATCTTTTATGACGCCCAACCGGTGGCCTTCGATATCGTAAATGCTCTTATGAAAGAGTGTGCTTAAAAAAATCAATGGAATCACCGCCTCTCTTAATGCGCATAGTAAAACCTGAACACATATCCACAGTGCTGTGGATATGTGGAAAACCCCTCACCCGTGTAACAAAAGTCACACAGCACACACGCACATAAAACGCGATTTCCGCAGTATCCAGGTAACACCTGATAAGACAGAGCGCGCATTCCATGCAAAATGCGTTTTTATGAACTGGGGTGGACACTTTACATATGTCCATATGCCGGGGTATTTCGAGTAGAAACCCCTCTAAGTTAAGCTGGCAGGTGAGAAGATTCTAGCTCGACATCGACTCCATCCATGAGGAATGATGCGGACTCATCGAGATCGAGCAGGCGGGAAGAGGGTAAAAGCCAGGTCAGACAAGATGTAGGGACGCGATTTATCGCGTCCGTTACGCCGACGATGTAGGGACGCGATTTATCGCGTCCGTTACGCCGACTCAGACAAGATGTAGGGACGCGATTTATCGCGTCCGTTACGCCGACTCAGACAAGATGTAGGGACGCGATTTATCGCGTCCGTTACGCCGACAACGCAGGCTCACCAACGAGAGGTCTGCATAGACCGACTCTTCATGGTGATCACCATCAACAAACACCAGATC
>DAHVFL010000176.1 GCA_027316975.1 Chloroflexota bacterium
CTATATGCATACTGCCAGCAAGCGGATTATTGAATTGCTGGTAGCTGAGGGTATCGGTACACTGGTCATTGGCAAAAACGACGGGTGGAAGCAGAACATAAAGATGGGTAAGCGCACGAATCAGAACTTTGTGCAAATCCCGCACGCTTGTTTCATTGCGATGCTTACCTACAAGGCGGAACTGGTCGGCATTCGCGTCGAGATCACGGAAGAGTCTTATACCAGCAAGCCAGCTTCCTTGACTGTGACTCCTTACCAGTACGCAAGCCCAACGACGACGCAAAATACACCTTTAGTGGGAAACGTATCGAGCGCGCTCTCTATCGCGCATCAAACGGACGGTTCACCAATGCCGGTGTGAACAGCGCGTATAATATAATACGAAAAGTAGCACCTGATGCTTTTCAACAAGTGGAGGGTGTAGAGGATGGTAAAGGGGTGCTTTCATCTCTGGTAGTCCATCCGGTGAGGATTGTCATTCTCCTCACCAGGCCAAAGGGCAAGCATTTGCTGGCGAAAGCAAGCGGTCACGAGAACGCGAGCAATCGCTAGAAAACGCCATGTTTTTTTGAAACTATAAACGCTTATCGCAGAATGGAGAATACAATGGCAACCATCGATCAAAAGCGGTTAGAGCTGATGAACCGCTACTGGAACGCGGCCAACTATTTAACGGTGGGGCAGATCTATTTACAGGCAAACCCCATGTTGAGGGAGCCGCTGCGGCCTGAACATATCAAGCCGCGTTTGCTGGGACACTGGGGAACGTCGCCCGGCCTCAGTTTCATCTACGCGCATTTGAACAGGCTCATCCAGGATCATGACGTGAATATGATCTACCTGGCAGGACCAGGGCACGGTGGCCCTGCACTGCTGGCGAATGTGTATCTCGAAGGGACATACACCGAGGTGTACCCTTACGTCACTCAGGACAGTGAGGGCATGAAACGACTCTTCCGGCAATTTTCGACGCCGGGGGGAGTACCCAGCCACGTCAGCGTGCCTACGCCCGGCTCTATTCACGAAGGTGGCGAACTGGGCTATGTGCTCGTCCACGCCTTTGGTGCTGCGTTCGACAATCCCGATTTGATTGTAGCGGCGGTGGTCGGAGATGGCGAAGCAGAGACGGGACCGCTTGAGGGATCGTGGAAAAGCATCAAGTTTTTACATCCCGCGCGAGATGGGGCAGTGTTGCCCATTTTGCATTTGAATGGGTACAAGATTTCTGGCCCCACCGTTCTGGGTCGCGATACTGACGCGAATGTGCGAAAAATGCTCTCCGGCCATGGCTATGATGTTCACTACGTGGAGGGGGACGATCCGATGACCATGCACAGGGCCTTCGCCGAGACATTGGAAACCTGCTACGGGAAAATACGCGCGTACCAGGATGAGGCACGCTTGCAGGGATTCACGCGAGAAACAGCATGGCCGGCCATTGTGCTGCGCAGCCCGAAAGGATGGACGGGACCTAAAGAGGTTGATGGTCTTCAGATTGAGGGTACATTCCGTTCGCACCAGGTGCCGGTGGCGGATGTGAAGGACAGGCCGGAACATTTGCAGATACTTGAGCAATGGATGCGCAGTTATCACCCCGAAGAACTCTTTGATGAAAACGCGCGCCTGATACCCGAACTGGCAGCCCTCGCGCCGGATGGAGAGCGTCGCATGGGGGCTAATCCCCACGCCAACGGGGGCAAGCTCATGGTGGAGCTGGATATCCCCAACTTCACCGATTACGCGATTGAAGTTCAGAAGCCTGCCACCGTGCATAAGGAGTCAACACGCCAGCTTGGCATGATGCTGCGCGACATTTTTACGAGAAATGCTGAACAGCGCAATTTCCGCCTCTTCTGCCCCGATGAAACCAATTCGAATCGCCTGACCAATGTTTTTGAAGTGGAGAACCGCACGTTTGAGGAACCCATTTTGCCGACGGACGATCATCTTTCGCCCGATGGGCGAGTGATGGAGGTACTGAGCGAGCATCTCTGTCATGGCTGGTTAGAGGGCTATTTGCTCACGGGTCGGCACGGCATCTTCGCGACGTATGAAAGCTTCGCGCTGGTCTCGGCTTCGATGACGGTGCAGCACACCAAATGGCTCGAAGAGGGCATCAAACTGCCGTGGCGCGCTCCCATCTCATCCTTGAATATCCTGCTGACATCAACATGCTGGCGCAACGATCATAACGGGTTCAGCCACCAGGGGCCTGGTCTGATCGATACAGTGCTGTCTAAGAAAGGGACGGTGGCGCGTATCTATTTGCCGCCGGATGCCAACTGCCTGCTCTCGGTTGCCGATCACTGCCTGCGCAGCCACGACTACGTCAACCTGATCGTCATTGATAAGCAGCCGCAACTGCAATGGCTTTCCATGACGGATGCCATCGCACACTGCACGCGGGGCCTTTCCACCTGGCAGTGGGCCAGCAACGACGAACATGTGGAGCCTGATGTTGTGCTGGCCTGCGCGGGCGATATTCCCACGCTTGAAACGGTGGCCGCGGCGTGGTGGCTGCGGCATCACCTGCCCGAATTGAAGGTGCGCGTGGTCAACGTGGTGGATTTAATGAAGCTATACCCGCCCTACCTGCACCCGCATGGCATAGATGATGCCGCCTACATCGAGAGTTTTACAGAAGACAAGCCGGTGGTTTTCGCGTTTCACGGCTATGCGCGGGCCGTGCATGAGATTGTGCATGGACGCCCCAATACACCGCGCTTCCATGTGCACGGGTTCATGGAAGAAGGCACGACTACCACGCCTTTTGATATGGTCGTGTTGAACCATATGAGCCGCTATCACCTGTGCATCGAGGCGATGCGACGGGCGACGCGCGTGCGCGGCCTCACCGCGCCCTTGATAGCGGAGTGCAACGATATGCTTGCGCGGCATACAGAATACGTGCGGGCGAACCTGGAGGACATGCCAGAAATACGCGACTGGGTGTGGACAGAATAGGTAGAGTGAAGCAAGCGAAATATGGTATAATCCACACCTGAGACGTTGGAGGTTTTCATGGATATCCCTGGCTATGTTACCAATGCGAAGTTGCGTTCATGGGTCGAAGAGATGGTTGCGCTGTGCAAACCCGACCATGTTCACTGGTGCGATGGCACGCAAGACGAATACGACCGCCTGTGCGAGCAGATGGTCGAGTCCGGCACTTTCATGCGACTCAATGCCGGGAAGCGCCCCAACAGTTTCCTGACCCGCTCTGATCCCGGCGATGTAGCGCGCGTTGAAGACCGCACGTTCATTTGCTCCCGGCGCAAGATTGACGCTGGCCCGACCAATAACTGGGTACACCCAGGGGAGATGAAGGAGACGCTGGCCGGGCTGTTTAACGGCTGTATGCGCGGGCGGACGATGTATGTAATCCCATTCAGCATGGGGCCGCTCGGTTCGCCAATCGCGCATACCGGTGTCGAACTGACCGATTCACCGTATGTGGCCGTGAGTATGCGCATCATGACTCGTATGGGTCGCGCGGTGTATGACGCGCTGGGACACGATGGCGAATTCATCCCGTGTATGCATTCGGTGGGGATGCCGCTCGAACCGGGCCAGCAGGATGTCTCGTGGCCGTGTAACAAAGAGAACAAATACATAGTGCATTTCCCTGAAGAGCGCGCGATCTGGTCGTATGGCTCCGGTTATGGTGGCAACGCGCTGCTCGGCAAGAAGTGCTTTGCGCTGCGCATTGCCTCGGTACTGGCGCGCGACGAGGGCTGGCTGGCCGAGCATATGCTGATTCTGGGGGTCGAGAATCCAGAAGGTGAGAAAACCTACGTCGCCGCGGCCTTTCCAAGCGCCTGCGGTAAGACGAACTTCGCCATGCTCATCCCGCCCGCAGATTTCCAGGAGGAGGGCTGGAAGGTGACTACCGTTGGCGACGATATCGCCTGGATTAAGCCTGGGGCAGATGGCAAACTTTACGCGATCAACCCCGAGAGTGGCTTCTTCGGCGTCGCGCCGGGTACAAGCGTGACCTCCAACCCGAACGCGATGGCATCGATACGCGCCAACACTATTTTCACAAATGTGGCCCTGACAGACGATGGCGATGTGTGGTGGGAAGGCATGACCGAAGAGCCACCGGCCCATCTCATCGATTGGATGGGCCAGGACTGGACGCCCGGCAGCAATCGCAAGGTGGCGCACCCGAACGCGCGCTTCACCGCGCCAATTTCCCAGTGTCCCGTCATAGACGCGGCAGCCGATGACCCGCAGGGTGTGCCCATCACGGCGTTTATATTCGGCGGGCGTCGCGCTAATACGGTTCCACTGGTTTACCAGGCGTTCAACTGGAACTATGGCGTTTACGCCGCGGCTACGATGGGTTCAGAGACGACCGCAGCCGCGGCAGGCAAGCTCGGCGAGGTGCGCCGCGATCCATTCGCCATGCTGCCGTTCATCGGCTACCACATGGCGGATTACTTCAACCACTGGCTAAATTTTGGGCGGAACCTGCCGAATCCGCCGCGCATCTTCTGCGTGAACTGGTTTCGACGCGATGCCAACGGCCATTTCCTCTGGCCTGGCTTTGGCGACAATATGCGTATTCTGAAGTGGATTGTCGAGCGGGCGCGCGGGCGCGCGACAAGCATCGAAAGTCCCATCGGCTGGATGCCGCGCTACGAGGACCTGGATTGGCGTGGGATGCCAGGCTTCTCGCGCCAGCTGTTCAACGAGTTGATGTCGGTTGATCGCAACGCCTGGCAGCAGGAACTCCTTTCGCACGAGGAGATGTTTATGAAGCTGTATGACCGGCTGCCGAAAGAACTCGTGTTCATTCGCGAGTTGATCCTCTCCAGCCTGTGGCGTTCCCCGGAACGCTGGGGCCTGGCGCCGGAATAAAGAGAAATGACTTGCTTTGCTGTGAGACCAGGACGGGACTTGCCCCGTCCTGGTGATTTATTTTGTGTGAAATCTACAGGCAACCTGATACGCAAGCAAGCTGGCAATACACTTGACAGGCAGTGTATAATAACCTCGTCAATGCAGATAAACACTGGCAAACGGCCCGGCGAACACTAAACACTCAAGGAGACTCATATGCCGCGATACCGGACCACTATCTACTTCAAAACTCTTCCAAACAACCGGTGGACCGGTAACAATGCGTTAAAGGGATGCGTACCCAATCAACGCGAAATCAGGTCTTTCTGACTCTTTACACTACACATGTGAAACGGCCCATCTTTCCCGCGCACTGAACGTAGTGTAATCTATCCGTCTTCGATCCACTGGCATACCCAAACCAGGTACAGATGCCTGCAAATTCATTGCATGTCCTGTGTAATTCCCTCTGGATGAGCGAGGAACGCTGCATGGAAGAATTTGAGGCGTCGGGTACTTAACGCGCAAAATTCATGCTATGAAATCCTGACCCCCCACTTTAGGAGGTTGTATGCTCAAAGATATGAAAGTGTGTACCATCAGTAAGTATCCTCCCTATATGTCCGGACACTCGTTTGAAGCCCTCTACCAGGGAAAGGCGCTGCTTGAAATGACGGGCGAGAAACATTACGAAGTCACCTACGACCAGTCCGTCTACGACAAAGCTACGAATTACAATAATTCGCCCGAACTCATGTCTGAAGCTGAACAATACCTGAACGTGTACAGAATGTTTGCCGGTGAGCGGGGGAATGTCAAAGTTCTGGATGGCGCGTTAGTAAAAGCCTTCGTTGGTCAGGTGATAAACCTCATCATCGAGAAGGATATCAACGTGCTTTCAACGTTTTATCTTGATCCACACGCCTACATCGCGAACCAGGCCAAATTATACGCGCAGGTTGTGCTGGGGAAAAAAGTCATAACCGCACATAAAGCCGTGGGGTCCGATGTGCTGAATTCTATTGCGAACCATCGCACAGACGGAGAAGGAAAATTTCTTTTACTCCAGTTGCTCAGCGGAGATATCATGCTGGCGGTCTCGTTGTTCACGAAAGAAAAGATCATCGAGTACGCGCAAGATTTATTGCCGCCGCACCTCGTCGAGAAGATTGCTTTAGAAATGAAGGTGTTATACGCGCCGTTCAACAACACATATTTTCTTGAAAGAGATGAAGAGCAACTCTATTCTTTCAAAAAGAAATTCAAGATACCGGAGGATAGAAAAATAATCTCCTACATCGGCAGGCTCTTCCCCGAAAAAGGAGTGGAAGACTTGCTGGCAGCTTTTATTATTATGAAGCAGTACCACCCTGACACCCTGCTAGTCATTGGTGGTCACGGGATTTCTTTAGATGATCTGCAAGAGTATGTCCAGGAACAGAACATTCCGGATGTCATATTTACCGGTACTGTGAGTAACAGTGAAAAACGGGCGCTCATGCAACTGTCATATGTGGGGGTTATTCCTACGAAACCTGTGCTTAACTTTGTGGAAACGCTGTGCATTAGCGCTTTAGAATATCAAGCGGCAGCGGTTCCGCTTATCACGACGCGTGTAGGCGGAGTTCCCGAAGCGGCGGGTTCCCACAGTCTCTACTCAAAACACAGTTCGCCAGTTGATCTGGCGGAGAAAATCGCCCTGATGTTTGATGATAAGGTTGATAGACAGGCAATGATCCATAGTGGCATTGAGCATGTCAAGCAGTTTAATTACTATACTATAACGCGGACATTTGTCCAATATCTGGAAGAATGCGATCGCTTTTTGTAAGGAAAGAGCCGGGCGCACTGCTGTGGCGCGCGCCCGGAGCGTGAGTGTTTAACAGATACGCGGTAACGGATCTCCAACCAGCATATCGAGCACGCGCATTCCTCCAATGTCGGTGCGCAAGAAAACCATGCCCGCCGGTTCGGTCTGGACGGTGCCGATAATCGCGGCTTCACGGCCCACGGGGTGACTGCGCATAGCGGCCAGCGCCTGTTCGGCCTTGTGCGGCGCGACGATTGCCAGGAGCTTGCCTTCGTTAGCTATGGTCAGAGGGTCAAGGCCGAGAATTTCGCAGGCTCCTCGTACCTCGCCATGGACAGGAATAGCGTGTTCGTCAAGCCCGATTGAAACCTCTGAGCCTAGCGCCATCTCGTTTAGAGAAGTCGCTACGCCGCCGCGTGTCGGGTCTTTCATGCAATGCACGGCATCGCCTGCCGCTTCGAGAAGCGAGGCTACCAGTGAATTGAGCGGCGCGGTATCGCTCTGCACGTCGGTTTCGATTTCGAGGGCTTCGCGGGCGAGCATGATGGCGATACCGTGATCACCGATTGGGCCGCTTAACAGCACTCTGTCGCCGGGTTGCAGGCGGGTTTGTCCCAGCGGCCAGGTGGCGCGCACAATGCCTACGCCGGCGGTGTTGATAAACAGGCCATCGGCTTTGCCGCGCTGCACCACCTTTGTATCGCCCGTGACGATGGAGACACCGGCACCGGCTGCGGCCTTCGCCATCGATGCCACGATCTTACGCAGATCAGCGATGGGAAAACCCTCCTCCAGAATAAAGCCGACCGAGAGATAGAAGGGTTCGGCTCCCGCCATAGACAGGTCGTTAATGGTGCCATGCACGGCCAGTTTCCCGATGTCACCGCCGGGGAAGAAAAGCGGGCTGACCACGTAGGTATCGGTGGTGAAGGCCAGGCGCTGGTCTGTTCCGCTGACGGTAAAGGTGGCCGCGTCGTCCATGGGGTCAAGCATGGGATTTGAGAAAGCAGGAGCAATGACGCCCTCGATCAGGTTGTGGGTAGATTTACCGCCACTGCCATGACTGAGGGTGATCTTCTCATCACGTAAGTAGAATTTGTGACGGCGAGCCTGCTTGGTGCGCTCGATCTTCTTCAAAATGTCATCAATGCGCTCTGCATTGCCTGGCAGTACTGTGTCCATAGAAACCTCCTGCTGACTTTATTTAGGACGATGGACGCCCACAAGGGTCCCCTCCCGGCTGCTCATCCACCCGCGTCCCTACGGTTTTGCTACATGATGGACGCCCACTAGGGTCCCCTCCCGACCGCTCATCCACCCGCGTCCCTACGGTTTTGCCATGGGTAGAATATTGAGGCGGCTGCGCTCGGATGCCATGGAGAAGCGCCCATAGTTGTAGTACGCGGCGCAGGCTCCCTCCGGTGAAACCATGCAGGTGCCGATGGGTGTCTCCGGCGTGCAGGCGGTGCCGAACACCTTGCACTCCCAGGGCTTGATGACGCCTTTGAGCACCTCGCCGCACTGGCAGGCTTTGGGGTCTGCCACCCGCAGACCGGGCACTTCGTAGCGCAATTCGGCATCCCAGTCGGCATACTCCGGGCGCAGCTTTAAGGCGCTGTGCGTGATGAAGCCCAGGCCGCGCCATTCGAAGAACGGACGCAGTTCCATGGTAGCTGCCATGGCCTGCAACGCTTTCACGTTGCCCTCCTGTCGCACGACGCGGGAGTATTGGTTCTCGACCTCGGCGCGGCCCTCGTCCAGTTGTTTCACGATCATGTAAATGGACTGGATGATGTCGAGTGGCTCGAAGCCGGCGACGACGACGGGCTTATGATGGTCGCGCGCCACAAAGTTGTAGGGGCGCAAACCGATTACCATGCTGACGTGGCCCGCGCCAATGAAGGCGTCCAGGCGCAGGTCCGGCGAGTCAAGAATGGCCTTCATTGCGGGAATGATGGTGACGTGATTGCAGAAGACGGAGAAATTCTTGATGCCCTCCGCCTTCGCGCGCAAGAGGGTCACGGCGGTGGAGGGAGCGGTGGTCTCAAAACCAATGGCGAAGAAGACGACCTTGCGATCGGGATGCTGTCGAGCAAGCTTGAGAGCATCGAGCGGCGAATAGACGAAACGCACATCTGCTCCATCGGCTTTGGCGTCCAGCAGGCTGCCGTGCGAACCTGGCACGCGCATCATATCGCCAAAGGTGGTGAAGATCACAT
>DAHVFL010000177.1 GCA_027316975.1 Chloroflexota bacterium
GAGTTGACCTGCTGGTAACAAACAACGGGCCTATGATTGTGGATGTCAACTCATTCCCAGGCTTTCGCGGCGTGCCAGGCGCGGATTCCGCGCTGGTTGAACTGGTGGAAACGCTGGGGAGGGAAAGGGAGCGGACGCGATGAATCGCGTCCCTACAGTAAGGAGCGGACGCGATTCATCGCGTCCCTACAGTGACGACAAGGAGCCGTTGCTATGAGTACGCCATCTGCCAACACCGGGGTCTCGATCCTGGACCTGCCCAACATCCTGACGCTGCTGTTTGAACGCGCGGGGCGTCCATTGCTGCCAGACGCGGCATCCACGCCGGGTCTGTTCGTGCGTTACCTGAGACGCAAACCGGCGCGCGGACTGGCCGTGATCTATGCAGTCGATGAGATAGGGCAGCGTAAAAAAAGCGAGCACACGCGCGACCCGCACCGTTCCGTCAGCCTGACACTCGATGAGCAGGCGCTTGATGGGGCGACCATTCAATTCAGCGCAACGCAGGTGCACGAGACCGCCTTAGAAGTACAACCAACCGGTGTCTTGCGGGCTGAGGCTATCGGCCTGTCGGCGCAGGCGTTCCCGGCAGATAACGGCCTGCCCGCACTCGCCGCGAGCTGCGATATCAGCCTGAGTTCGGTATTTTCGGCTATCGAGCAGGCGGCGCAAACGCACCTGCGCGATCAGAACTGGATGCTCGCGCAGGTCGTGGCCGAACCCGTGCGTTACAAACCGGGCAATCGCTGCGTCATTCGCTATCATCTCACCCTTACCCATCGCCAGCGTGAGAGGAGCGGACGCGATGAATCGCGTCCCTACAGTGACGAGCAGGAGAGGAGCGGACGCGATGAATCGCGTCCCTACAGTGACGAGCAGGAGAGGAGCGGACGCGATGAATCGCGTCCCTACAGTGACGAGCAGAAGCAGCTGACCATCTTCGGCAAAGTGTATGCCGACCCGCAGCAGGCGCGTTCGGTGCAGGCGCTGCAACAACGGCTCTATGATGAACAGGTGGCAAAGCTGGGCAGCTCGCTCGTGGGACTGACATCCAGTACGCCGCTGCTGCCGCGTCCTCTGGGCACAGTCGATGAGATCGGTCTGACACTGAACGAAGCAGTGCAACCTGCGAGCGCGGACGAACATATGCTGACCGGGACGCGCGCGTTGCAACCCCGCCTGGAACGAGGCCGGGGCGGCGAAATAAGCTCGATCTCTCTCCCTGAAGAAGAATTACACCTGACGGCGGTTGCGCTGGCGCGCCTGCACACCAGCGCGGTTCGACCTGCCGGGGGCGCGCCGCGCACGGGCGCGAAAGAGGCGAAACGCGCCCGCGAACGCGCCGCGCTGATTGCCAGCCATAACGCGGCGCAGGCAGAAGAAACACAGCAACTCGCGCAAGACCTGGCGGCGCGCCTGGAAGCCGTTGAGCCTGACAGCTACCGGCCCGCGCACGGCGGGTTCAAATCGAGCCAGTTGCTTTTTCACAGCCACCAGGTGTTCGTAGTTGATTTTGACGGCTTCTGCATGGCGGATGCCGCCCTGGACGTGGGCTACTTCCTGGCCTACCTGCGTCCGAGCGGGCTGTGGTATCATAGCCCCGGAATGCGCGCATGGTTTGAAGCAGCGGCGCGCGTATTCACCACGACCTACCGCCAGGCCATGGCGGAATCCGGCGTTGTGTCCGCCGCGATTGACGGCATTCTTGAGCGTTCGCGGCTGTACGAAGCCGCGTTGATATTCAAAATCGCAACCCGGCGCGTCAACCGGCTGAACAGTCCACGGCCAAAGGAACTGTCAGCCATGCTTGGCGAAATAGCATCCTGCCTTTTGGAAGAATAAGGGAAAGACAAGCAAGGAGAGTGTTACTATGCTAGGTTTCATGTGGCGTAATCTAAAAGGCGACCGTTTCCGTGTTGTTATTGCAGCTATTATGGCATTTGCGCAGGTCAACGCCGCCATTTTTAATGCTTTTCCGCTCAAGTGGATACTGGATAAGATCGCTCCACCCACCGGGAAGCCACCTATTGATCCAGATGTGTCTTTCCCATTCCTGACCAACATCATTACCTTTTTTGACAACCTTGTCAAAGCTCCAATCCCGGCCGGGCAGCGCCATAGTGTAACCGGAGTTATCGTTTTTTCAGCCTCGGTGATCATCACGCTCGGTATCATAAACGCCATCCTGTCCTATGTTGAACTCAAAATGGCTTCCTCCATCGGGCAAAATCTTACCGCCCGGCTGCGCAAGCAGTTGTTTGGGCACCTTGAACGCCTGTCGCTCGACTGGCACGGCAAGCAAAAGAAAGGCGATCTTGTCCAGCGTATTACAGGAAACATCGCCGACATCGAGAAACTTGTTACTGATGGATTGGTTAACCTGGTGACAAGCGTTCTGACCATTTTGGAACTCATTGTGGCAATGCTACTCCTTAATGTGCAGTTCACTGTGCTGTCCATCGTGGTTGTCCCTCCGCTCTTCGTTGTGGTCATAGGCTACACGCGGGGTATCAAGGCCGCCGCAAAAAAAGCTTCGAAAGCGGCAGGACAGGTAGCGAATGTGGCGACAGAAGATATTGGCGCCATTACTGTCCTCAAAGCCTTTACCCTCGAGGAACGCGAGGCGCTGCGCTTCCATAAATATGTTGGCAAGAACCGCGAGGCGGGATTGCGAGCGGGTAGCTTGCAGGCACAGTTTACACCAATCGTCGGTATCCTGACAGCGTTTGGCACAGCCATTGTTGTTGGCGTCGGCACATTTGTCGCCGCAGGAAATACATTCAACTTCCTATTTCTGTCCATCCCGGCTGCTTCGGTGACGCTGGGTACGCTGACCGTATTCCTGTCTTACCTCGGCCAGTTCTACCAGCCCATGCGCGACGTATCAAAGCTTACCAACGTGCTAAACGCGGCATCTTCAGGCGCGGAGCGCATTCAAGAAGTGCTGGATGCCGCGCCGGAAGTGGTAGAAACAGAAGCCAAATACTACGGCGCGACCCAGCTCAAAGGCGATATTCTCTTTGATAATGTCATCTTCAGCTATTCCCCGAACCGGCCAGTACTCAAAGGCATCACCCTGCATATCCCTGCCGGAAGAAAGGTCGCTCTGGTAGGCCTTTCCGGAGGTGGCAAAACCACGCTGGTCAAGCTGATTTCTCGCTTCTACGAGATACAGCAGGGGTCCGTGCGCATCGATGGCGTTGATAACCGCATGTATCCCCTGTCAATCTTGCGCCAGAATGTCAGCATGGTCTTGCAGGATAACGTGCTCTTCGAGGGAACCATCAGGGAGAACATCGCCATCGGTAAACCCGGCGCAACGCTGGAAGAGATTATCGAAGCAGCAAAGAAAGCCTATGTTCACGACACCATCATGAGTATGCCCGACGCCTATGAAACGGAAGTGCGCGAACAGGGCAAGAACTTTTCCGGCGGCCAGCGTCAACGCCTGGCAATCGCGCGAGCCGTGCTGCGCAATGGTCCCATTCTGATCCTGGACGAGCCAACCGCCGCGCTTGACGTTGAAGCGGAGGCGGAGGTTATGCACGCCCTCGATACACTGGTGAAGGGCCGCACCGTATTGATGATCTCACACCGCCTCAGCACCCTGGGCAATGTTGATGACATCATTGTGTTGAAGGATGGCCGTGTCGTCGAACAGGGAACGTTCAAAGAGTTGAAGAAAAAGGGGGGGGTGTTCGCGGGACTGCTCGAAGAGCAGAATCGCTATAACACCGATCGCGCGGGCAACGAGTCCATTCTGCGCCCGGCCTTCGTGCCGATCGCCGCCCCCGCGCCAGTCTACCAGGCTCAACCACAACCCGCTCCGCGCCCGTGGAACGTGTCACCAGTTCAACCCCAGTTCCCACCCGTCCCGCCGGCCACGCCCCGGCAGCAAGCTCCCCAACACCCCCCGCACTCATCGCCCGCAAACGCGCCCGTTCCCGCCAGAAACTATGGAAATAATGGCGGCCAGCAGGTTCCACACACACCGCAGCCGCAGCAGGCCGGGGCGATGCAAAAAGCGCGTGTGTTAGTCGAGGTCGATGGCAAGGTAGTTGGCGAGCGCCGCCTCGATAAATCGGTACTCACGGTTGGTCGTCTCTCCGGTAATGACATCCAGGTACCTTCGCAACGAGTCTCTCGCCTGCACGCCAAGATTCGCTGGGACAACGGAGCCTGGTTGATTGAAGACGCGGAGAGCCTCAACGGACTGGTTTACCAGGGCAATCTCGTTGAGCGCCTTGCCTTAAAAAACGGAGACCGCGTCCATATAGCCCCGACAGCAGTTGTGCAGTATATGACAACGTAGTATACTCGTCGCCAGGGCGGAATCCTGCCCTGGCCTATCAATCTGACGGAGAGAAAATCGGGATTTGTGTCATTGTCCACGATCGAGTTGTCCACGGTCAAGGAGGAAATAGCCATGCACATGTAAGAAACAATGTTTCTGTCTATCCAGACAGATTAGGAGCGTCTAATGCTATTCAAATTCTTGTTTCGCAACCTCAATGGATATCGCCTGCTCGTCGTACTGGCTATTGTAATAACCATCTTGCAAGTGGGCTCCGATATCGCTGCTGCGTTTCCCCTCAAATTTATTCCAAGCAAGGTAAGCAACGCCGGGAACGACCCAGCTTGCACCTTCCCGTTTCTCAATCCGATTCTCGATAAATTTGACATCCCCCTGTTCGATCCTTCACTGGCTCCGATCGCTCCAGGTCAGCCTAATCAGACACCCGGCGTAACACCTTGTCCCATTTCACCTTCCGATACGAATACCACGGTGGTGCTTACCCATCATAGTACCAACGGCGTCATCGTGTTCTCGGTACTGATGCTCATACTCTTCGGCTCATTAAGCGCCTTTCTGGCCTACCTGGACCTCTACATTGCGGCTTATATCGCTCAAAACCTGACGGCCAGGCTACGCAACCAGTTGTTCGAGCATTTGCAGCGCTTATCGCTCGACTGGCATGGCAAGCAGAAGAAGGGCGATCTTGTGCAGCGTATCACCGGTAATATCGCTGACATCGAGAAACTCGTCACCGATGGGCTGGTAGACCTGCTCGCAGCCGCTTTAACTTTGATAGGGATTATAGCGGTCATGCTCTTCCTTAGCAAGACATATACTGTCATCGCGCTGACCATCGTGCCCGCGCTCTTCATGATCACTCTAGGCTATACGAAGAGCATCAAGGCAGCCGCGAAGAAGGCATCGAAGGCGACCGGCCAGGTTTCGGATGTAGCCACGGAAGATATCAACGCACTCACAGTCATCAAGGTATTCACTCGTGAGGAGAAGGAAGCTTTGCGCTTTGGTGATTACGTCGATAAGAATCGCCGGGCAGGACTGCGCGCAGGTGTCCTACAGGCGCAATTCGCTCCCCTGGTCTCCCTGCTGGTGATAATAGGCACGGCAGCAGTGCTGGGTGTAGGCGGCTACGTCGCGGCCAATAACACCTTCCAACTCGGCTTCTTTACCATTCAGCCCCTGACTGTGGACATCGGAACGCTGGTCCTGTTCCTCACCTTCCTCAAACTGCTCTACCAGCCTATGCGCGATCTTTCCAAGCTAGCGACCCTTTACAGCACCGGGGGATCCGGAGCGGAACGCATTCAGGAGGTGCTGGACCAGGCTCCCGAAGTGTTAGAGAGCAGCACGCCCTACAATGGTCCTACCAAATTGCGCGGTGACATTAGCTTCGAGAATGTCGTTTTTGGATACTCATCGGGCCAGACCGTGCTGAAAGGCATAAACCTGCGTATTCCTGCCGGGAAAAAGGTTGCACTTGTTGGCCTTTCTGGAGGTGGGAAAACCACGCTGGTGAAGCTCATTCCGCGCTTCTATGAAATTCAACAGGGATCTGTGAAAATCGATGGAACCGATAACCGCGCGTATCCGCTCACCCTCTTGCGCCAGAACGTGAGCATGGTCTTACAGGATTCGGTACTGTTTGAGGGTACGGTGGCTGAAAATATTGCCATTGGCAAGCCGGGCGCGCAACTATACGAAGTGATCGAAGCGGCCAAAAAGGCCAACATCCACGAGACCATCATCAACGACCTCGGCGGATATGACGGCACAGTACGCGAACAGGGCAAGAATTTGTCGGGCGGGCAGCGCCAGCGCATGGCCATTGCTCGCGCCATCCTGCGTGACGCGCCCATCCTTATTCTCGATGAGCCTACTGCCGCGCTGGACGTTGAATCCGAAGCTGAGGTCATGCACGCACTTGAAAAGTTGATCGTTGGACGAACCGTTATCATGATCTCACACCGTCTCAGCACTCTCGGCAACGTGGAAGAGATCATCGTCCTCAAGAATGGACAAATCGCCGAGCAGGGGTCGTTCCAGGAGCTGAAACGCAGAGGCGGAGTATTCGCCGGGCTGCTCACGGAGCAGAACCGCTATAACCTGGAGAAGGTCGGCGATAAGTCTATCCTTCGTTCGGCCTTTGTAGCCTACCCGGATGTCTACGACCCGCGCCAGGCCCAACCACAACGTCCGCCTTTTGTGCCGACCCAGAGGGTACCCCCAGGCGGCCAGAACTGGCCCCAGCCGCAGGCGTGGCCTTCCCCCTCTGGACAACAGGCTCCTATGCATCAGGGGAATAGGGGCGGCAATGGCCAGGGCCAGCAACAACAGCCGCTGGCAGCTATCCCCGTCGCTCCCCAGAAAGCGCGTGTGCTGATCGAGGTTGATGGCAAGGTCGTCGGCGAACGCGCTTTGAATAAGCCATCGCTCACCATCGGGCGACTTTCCACAAACGACGTGCAGATACCCTCGCAGCGCGTTTCACGCCTGCACGCCAAAATACACCAGGAGAACGGCACATGGGTTATCGAGGATGCGGAAAGCCTGAACGGGCTGGTCTATCGCAGTCAGCGCATTGACAGGCTCGTACTCAGCAACGGGGACCGCATTTACCTGGCCCCTACCGCATCGTTGCAGTTTGTAACATCGTAGAGGCTTCTCAGCATCTGTGGTTGCTCACTTAGAGAGGGGTGATTGCAGGTTGTCGCGGTCGGCGACAACCTGCAATCACCCCTCTCTAAAACTTTGAGAAGGGCTGCAGGCGCCGAGGAGCTACGACAGCTTAGACGCCCGATTGTCCGTTAGGATTATACCTGGTAACTCTCAGGACAGGTCTGCCCCCGATAGTCATCGGCAGGTACACATATATACCATCCGGCAAATCAACAACTGCGATAGTGTGTGTCGCCTTACCAATGACTTCATCGCCAAGTTTGCGAAACTTACCGGGCGTTATATCAAAGATGGATACGCCGGATTTACAGCCCACTAACACGACATTTACATTCAAGGCACTATTGTGCTCTATTCTGACGATGTCAGGGCCGCCCGCCAGCCGCAACTTCCTGGGATCGTCATTGATCGGCTTCATGTTCGTGGGATCGGATAGATCCACCCTCGCCAGATTCTCGAAGAGGGTGCGACCAGAATCCGAGGAAGCGAAATCGGTACAGGCAATGTACCCGGTATGCTGCGCCGTGTCGATTACGAAACCATGCGGGGTGCTGCACGAGGCCGGCATATCTATTTCGCCGGCAATCGTCAGATTCGTTGCATTGATCTGGAACAATTCACCCGTACCGGGGGGCGGCAGAAGAAGTGGGTCTGTGCTATTTCCATCCGGCAGGACTTGCGAAGTCACGTAGATGAACCCGTTGTAATACTGATCGTGTCCCACATCGTGTCCAAATTTAGGGATGAATTTCCCAGGATTTTTCGGGTCCGCTATCAGCGGTATCCCATCCGAGGAGCGAACGTTCTCCCCGGGCAGGAGATCTACGTTGCCCAAGTTGATATACTTGATCAACGTATCATTGACAGCATCGATCACCGCGACATTCTCATTGTTCCTATCTGCGTTATTATCCCCTTTTGGATTAGCTGGCGTGGTCGGATTAGCTGGAGTCCCTGGGTCGGAAACAAAAAGCCGCTTATCAACCGGGTCATAAACCATAGCATCAGGGCTTTCGTTGTCCTGAAGTTGGATGGTTCCAGTCACTTTGAGCGTGTGCGGATTGATGTCAGCGATATAGTTGTCCTGGGCGTCGGCAGCAAAGACCTTATCCAGTTCAGGGACGTATACCATACCTGCGACCTGGGGAACATTGATACGCCCGACGATTACATTGCGCAACGTATCAACAACAATAATATTCCCATCATAGGGGGCATCGCGTTTTTGAACAAAGCCGGGGAAGAAATCGGGATTTGGCCCAATATGGTCAACAAACAGGAGGTGCAGCTCGGGATCATACGTCTGGAAGTCAAATCCGTCAAAATCCTGCTGCACGCCAGGAGCCAGCGCATTCGGGTCAGTGCCCTTAGCCAGTAATGTTTCCTCTTCAGGAGAAGGCAGTCCGCTCGGCAGTGGAATGTCCTTCACCAGGACGAGCCGGTGCGCAGGAGGGGGGACAACGAACTGATGGATGATCTGGACCAGCAGATATCCCAGCAAACTGAAACAGACTATTCCTATCAGCAGGGTAAATACCCTGCCTATGCCAGATTTTTTACTGGAACTTTTCTCTTGCGTTGCCGGTTTTGTTTGTAAAGCCATAATTCATTCCTCCAGGGGAACTTTTCTCTTCTGTGTAATAAAGTCATAAGTCTCTCCTGGTATCGGGTTATGAAAGCATTTTCGCCATGACCTGAAGCATGACAAAGGTGTGAGCTTTTACCGGGCAAGCGTTTACGTTAGACGATGAGGCCTATTATAGCAAAAAAAATGCCCATATCCAAGTGTATAGACGAGGTATTTCGAAAGTCGCATATATGGAGCATGGCGACCGCAAGGGT
>DAHVFL010000178.1 GCA_027316975.1 Chloroflexota bacterium
CCCCGCCCTGGTTATTTTAAGTCTACCCTGGTTATTTTAAGTCTACCATACAAGTGTGTCAGGTGTGAAATGCTGTCTTACCTCACAATCACTGTCACGCCGTCGGGGTCTTGCAGTATGCCAGAACTGAGTCCTTCGCGCTGGATCTCGTAGAAATCGATGCCGAAGGCGTCAGGCGCAACCGGGGGGACGTTGCGACCAGCCCAGAGGTTGACGCCTAGATGGTGATGGTAGCCATCCCACGAGAGGAAATCGGCCTGACCGGGTATGCCAACCATCAGGTTCATGCCCAGCGTCTGGTAAAAGGACATGCTGCGTTCGAGGTTTCCCACGTTGAGGTGCATATGGCCGAGACGCAGGCTGGTTGAAAAGCCGCTGAAAGGCTGCGCTTTTTGTAGCAGCGCGGGCGCGTTGAGACGGATGGTGTCCATCTGGAGTCGACCGTCACGCTGAAATTGCCATGTTTCACGCGGTCGATCTGCGTAGACTTCGATGCCGTTGCCTTCGGGGTCGCTCAGGTAGAGGGCCTGGCTCACCAGGTGATCGGATGCTCCGTCAATGGGGAGCTGGCGATCGATGCGGTGCTTGAGGAAGGAACCAAGCTCTACTTCATCGCCTACCAGCAGCGCGAAATGGAACAGGCCAGCCGTGCGCGGTTGGCGGGGGCGTCCGCCGGGAAAGGCACGCAGCGAAAGTATTTCTTTATTGCCAGCGCCCAGTCCGACGCTGCCGCCGCCCTGCTGGTCGCGTTCATCCCTGACGATGGAAAAGCCCAGTTGTATGTAGTAATTTATGCTTTCCGCGAGATTTTGCACGCGCAATCCCACGCGGCGTAAAGGCCAGGTCTGCGCTGTTTCGTTCGATGGTGCTGTTTTATCTTGTAGCTCTGTGACTTCTTGCCCGGTGACAATATCTTCCATAGTAGTAGCTCCTCCTTGCTTTTTACTAACTTTATGTTAGTAACTAATGTTATTATAAAACATACAATGCAAATAATCAAGTCTTTGTGATTGAATATAGACATGTGGAGAGAGTACCTGTCATCCCTTCGCTGCGCTCAAGGGCCAGCGCTGAGCGCAGCGAAGGATCTCGGTCCCCGGCGAGACAGACCCTTCGCTGCGCTCAGGGTGACAACTCATTCCCGATTTCGGTCGATACTATCCATTCGGCACTGTCATCCTGAGCGCAGCGAAGGATCTGAGCCTCTGTACATCGATCGGCGGAGATCCTTCGCTGCGCTCAGGATGACAGAGGTGAGCGAGGCCTCGATGCTGTGTGAATCTCCATGCTCGCGTCGCTCTATTTATACTTCGATGATGCGATAGGTACTATGTATGCGGGCGACTGTGCCGAGCATGGCTTGCGCGCCGCAATAGCGTGTCTCGGACAGTTTGATGGCCCGTTCCACGGCTGCGGGCTGGATGTTGTGGCCGGTGACGAGGTGTTCGACACTGATTTCGACGAATACCTTTGGATGTTCTTCGGCGCGTATGCCCTGGACGCGCACTTCGTAGCCGGTCACGCCCTGGCGTTTTTTGCGCAGGATTGAGATGACATCTATGCCGGTGCAACCGGCCAGGCCTGCCAGTAACATCTCCATAGGGCTAAAGCCAGCGCCCTGGCCGCCGCTTTCCACATTTGAGTCGAGCGTCACATGGTAGCCGGAGGTTGATTGCGCGTCAAAGCGCATACCCGTTTCAAGTTTTGCAACGGCGGTCAATATTTTAGCCATGATGAGACTTCCTTTTTCAATTCGCGCCCGGGCGATGCACCGGCAGTAGTAAGAGTTTCACCCTGAATTTTAGCACAATTGGCCCATTTACAACCATGACACACTGTGTTACACTTCGAGTGGGTCTGGGATCAGGGGACTGGGGATGGGATGGGGAAAAGTTAGTGGGGTTCCGATCTGGAGCGCGTTTATTTCATAAGGAGGGTGTTCATGGCTGGCTGGCAAGACGAACTCGCCGAGCTGCTACGTGAGCTAGGGGTCACGCAGGAAGAACCCAAAGCTCTCTCCCGTTCTAAAGGCAAAGTGACCAGGAACGATACAAAACGGCGGTTGCGGGCGCGCGAACTATACACGGATGCCTTTTTAGATAGTATTGCTGCTGCCTCTGAAAATAATGCAGAACCCTGGGAAACTGATCTCAGCAAGATGCGTCTCGAAGTGGACTCCATTGTGCGGCAGGTTATTTCGCTGATGCAGCGTGGCGACCTGGACAGGTCTCTCAAAGAGGATATCATGGTGGTACTGCGCGCATTGCGCAGGCGCGCTGCTGTCGCCCAGAAGACGACAGTCAGCGATGAAGTGTATTTAGAATCAGCTACATCTCTTTTGCACTTCTGTCGCCTCGTTCTCAGTCTGAGCGAAACAGCTATTGAGGATGAGTTGTAAAATATTTCTCCATCTTTGCATGTGAAACCAGTAGCGACACCCCTTGCGGGTGTCCCGTCAAACGGAGGCTGTACCTCTTACGGGACACCCGCAAGGGGTGTCGCTACTGGTTTGTTTTTTTTGCCTTGACATTGCTCTATTCAAAATGACATACTGTTGGTTGTGCGTATTTACGGGCAGTTCAAAAGCGAGGAAGGCTTTTTTTCATGCCTTGCTGTAAGAGAGTAGAGATTGCCTATTTTGTTTTAGAGGCGATGAGGAGAGAATAGATGAAGACAAATACACGCGCGGAAAATTCGGTGAAAACGGAGAATGCAGGACGCGGACGCTTGTTGCGCACCGCGCTGCTTGCCTATACCCTGGCGGGTCCTGCCATTAGAACGTGGATAAAAAAGCGCGCCAGCCAGGGTTCGCAGGCTGTAGCGACCGTCAAGCAGGCCATTCCGGAGGCCGCGCAGAGCCGCCAGGCAGATTTTCGCGAGCGATTAGAAGAGCTGACACGCGAAAGCCGCCAGAGGGCCGTCGAGCAGGCGCAGAACCTGCGCGCCCAGGCCAGCCAGTTACAGGCGCAATCGCGCCAACTGCGCAAAGCTGTGCGCGAGGAAGCAAAGCAGCGCCGCAAGTTGCTGGCGCAAATGCGTGATAGCGGCCTGGAGTGGGGTCAGGATATGCTCAAACGAGGCGAACACCTGACCGGAGATCTGGTCGAGCGCGGTGAGGAAATTACACACGACCTGGCGAAGCGCGGGCGTAAAGCGACACGCACGCTGGCGAAACGGTCGGAAAAGTTGCTGGCGCCATCTTACGAGCAGAATCGCGTCTTCTGGATGGTGGCGGGCTTCGGAGTGGGTCTCGCGGTGGCGGGCGCTATCACGTACCGGTTGGTGCGTGGCCGCGCTTTACGGCAGGCCCAGGAAGAGGATCAGGCCATCGAACTGCCACAGACAGATACGTGGAATGGCAAGGCTGCTCATCCTGCCGGTGAGATTCTTCATTTTGACCTGAATGGAGCAACAGTCGCAACATTAGAGGCTGTATCAGTGGCAAACGCGGAACGGCCAGAGAATGCCGCCTTCGTGGGGGTAATCAGCACACAGTCTTACTACCCCGTAGATACAGAGCTTGAGTTTACCGACCTTGTTTACTTTCTCTCAGAAGAAGAGGCCAGGGCACGCGGCTTCAAGGCCGCCGAGTAGAGTCATTCTCCTGGATGTGATGGACGAAGGCAAGCACGGCTTTAGTTGTGCTTGCCCTCGTCCATCACATTAATCCTCCTGGCCTTCGTTCACGATGCCGCGTTTGACGAGGTAGCGTAAAAATTCTAGCCGTTGTTGGGGTGTGGGAGTAGAGGGGACGACAGGAGAGGCGTCATCATTGCCAGGTCCTCTTGTCATATCTACTGGCGACCGTAATGAAGGGGGACGTTGTGTTCCGGTCATATCGTTTGTGGGGGGCATGTGTGCTGAAATAGTGCGATCCGGGCGTTCCTCAATGGTTGAGAGGCGGGGGGTGATGTTCGCCTGGGGAGTGGTTCCCTCTACAGCGGATAGGGTGGTTCCTTCTTGCGCTGTGTTCATGCCCAACGGGCCGCTCGCCTGCCAGTATTCTGGCGGCGGGGTATGTTTCCAGGGCCACCACGCGAACATGTTGCGCAGCCAACGCTTAATCGCTTGCGTGATCATTGTTTCCTTGCTTTCGGTATGCTAGCAATCACGCGCTACAAAAGAGAAACGCATTAAACGGTGAAGAACATTGAATAACTTAGAAACATGTTAGCACAATTGGCCGGGTGGCGTCAAACATACTTGCTTTTTTGCATCCTACATGCCATAATCAAGAGGGGATTCGGGGTGAATCCTGGCGCGAGAAGTACAATCTAACGTTGAAAGTATACAGCCTCTGGGGACTCATTCTTCACGGATTGAAACCCTGGTTTGAAACCCTGGTTTTTCTGTGTTCGTGACTAGTAAAGCAGCAAAGAAAAGAAAGGCAGGTATCGGCTATGCAGGAAGACGTTCTTGGTACCCGGCGAACCGCCATCTCTGACCCATTTGTCACTTGCGCGCGCTGCAACAAGGTGACTCGTTTGCGGTATGCTCGTATAGTCCAGAGCGATGTGCTTTCAGAGAGCAATTCCGAGTATGAATATCTCTGCCCGGAGTGCCAGAAGGCGCTGGCGAATGGCGAAAAGGATCTGGCGCTCTAAATTCTACCTGGATTGAATGGAATACTAGCATGGCAAAAGGCGCGGGACACATGACCTTGTTCCTTTTGCCATTTTTATAACCTGTTGCATGGCAGTGGGATGGCAATAAAGAGATAGTGAAGTAGGCACATATGAATACGGATGAGATAAACAAAGATACGAAAGAAGAAGCATCAACCGAAGAAACGGTGGACGAGACTAAGACTGTTCCTGCGCGCAAACGCCGGAGGCCGGCTAAAGAGAGCAAACAGGTTGATGAGCGCGTGGTTGAAGATACCCCGGATTCGGCAGAAGAGAAGGCCAGTTCACGGGAGTTAATGTTCCTCAAAGAGTTGGAAAAACGCCACAGGGATGACGACGATACAGTAAATATCCCTGATATCCTGCCGGTATTGCCGCTCAAAGATACGGTTGTCTTTCCGTTCGCGGTACAGCCGCTGGGTGTGGGACAGGATCGCTCGATTCGCTTGATCGACGCGGTTATGCGCGGCAATCGCCTGGTGGTACTGGTGGCGCAAAAGTCGGCTGAAGTCGAACTGGCAGGCCCCAACGAAATCTTCAAGGTTGGCACAGTGGCGCGTATCGCGCGCATGATTCGGATGCCGGATGGCACGCTTCAGATCATCGTGCAGGGGCTGGAACGGGTCGATATTGGCAAATTCACGCGGGGCAAGTCCTACCTGACCGCGCACATTAGCCTGAAGCCGGAAATCCAGGAAAGTGATGACGAGACCGAGGCCATCAAGCGCAACGTTGTGGGCTACTTCCAGCGATTGATGACGCTGGCGCAGAACGTGCGCGAAGATTTAGCGGCAGCCACGCTCACGCTGGAAGAGGCTCGCCAGGTGGCCTATGTAATCACCTCCATCGTGCAGATGGAGATGGAAATGAAGCAGAAAATCCTCGAACTCGATTCTGTGCGCGCGAAGCTGGAAAGCCTGAGCAGGTACCTGGCACATGAACTGGATATCTTTGAGCTGGGGCGCAAGATTCAGACCAGCGCGCAGGAAGAGATGGGCAAGGTGCAGCGCGAATACCTGCTGCGCGAACAACTGAAAGCTATCCAGCGCGAACTGGGCGAGGAGAGCGAAGAGCAGGCTACCATCAACGAGCTGCGCCGCAAGATCGACGAGGCAAAGCTGCCGGAAGAGGCCTTGAAAGAGGCCAATCGCGAGCTATCGCGCATCGAGAAGATGCCAACAGCCTCGCCCGAATATAGCATGATTCGCACCTACCTCGAACTGTTGACCATTCTGCCGTGGAGCAAGAGTACAGGCGCAAAAATTGATGTGCCATACGCGCGCCAGGTGCTTGACCACGATCACTATGATCTGGAGAAGATCAAGGGTCGCATCCTGGAATACCTGGCCGTGCGCCGCCTGAAAGAGGAACGCCTGGCGGAACAGGCGGAGCGAGATCGCGAGATGGACGAGGCAGAACAGCAGGACGAGGACGCGGAAAGCAAGCGTCCCACGCAGCCATTGACTTCGCCGGAAGCGACGCGCCAGAACAACCGCGAGCCGATCCTGTGTTTCGTGGGACCTCCGGGCGTTGGTAAGACCTCGCTGGGGCAGTCGATTGCGCGGGCGCTGGGCCGCAAATTCGCGCGCATGTCGCTGGGCGGCATTCGCGACGAGGCCGAGATTCGCGGGCATCGCCGCACCTACATTGGAGCTATGCCGGGGCGCATCATTCAGACGCTGCGGCGCGTGGAAGCCAATGACCCGGTTATCATGCTCGACGAGGTGGATAAGGTCGGAGCCGACTGGCGCGGCGACCCCTCTTCGGCGCTGCTGGAGGTACTCGACCCTGAACAGAACTACAACTTCCGCGATAACTACCTCGACCTGGCCTTTGACCTGTCGAAGGTGATGTTCATTGCGACCGCCAATTCGCTCGAGCCGATTCCGCCCGCGCTGCGCGACCGCATGGAAATTCTGGAACTCTCCGGTTACACGGAAGAACAGAAGCTGCACATCGCGCGCAACTACCTGCTCTCAAAGCAGCTGGAGGCCAACGGTCTGAAGCCGGACGAACTGCTGGTGGATGACGACACGCTGCGGCGTATCGCGCGCGACTACACACGCGAGGCGGGCGTGCGCAACCTGGAACGCGAGATCGGCTCGCTCTGCCGCAAAGTGGCGCGGCAGATCTCGGAGGGCAAAGCTACGCCCATTCACGTTTCAGCCGATCAGCTCGCGGATTACCTGGGCCGACAGCGTTTCTTCGAGGAGGCAGCCGAGCGCATCGACCGCCCAGGCATCGCAACCGGCCTGAGCGTGACGCCCGTGGGAGGCGAAATCCTCTTCATCGAAGCGGCGGCCATGCCAGGGAAAGAAGACCAGCTAACCCTGACCGGGCAGCTTGGCGATGTGATGAAGGAATCGGCCATGACCGCTTTGAGCTATGTGCGCGCCCATGCCGAGGCGTTGGGTCTACCTGCTCGCGTCTTTGAAAATCAGCAAGTGCATATTCATGTACCCGCCGGGTCTATCCCCAAAGATGGGCCGTCGGCAGGCGTGACCATGACGACGGTGCTGGTCTCGCTGGCAAGCGGGCGTAACGTGCGTTCGGATGTGGCGATGACGGGGGAGATCACGCTGCGCGGTAAGGTCATGCCGATAGGCGGCGTCAAAGAAAAGGTGCTGGCGGCTTATCGCTCGGGCATTCGCACGGTGATCCTGCCCAAAAAGAACGAGCTGGACCTGATGGAAGACCTGCCCAAAGAACTGCGCGACCAGATGAAGTTCGTCTTCGCAACGGACATCCCGCAAGTGCTGGAAGCGGCTATCGAGGGTTTCAGTTTCAAGGCCAGGACGCCGGAGACGCGCATTGTTGAAAACGGGCACCAGCGCCCGCGCAGGCGCAAAGGAGAGAAAGCAGCGGCGAAGGGATAAAGGAATAGCCAGATCAAAATCTCAACCCCCATATGTTGGAACATATGGGGGTTGAGATTTTGATCTGGCTATTATGAATTGCTATCGGGTTCTATCATCTGGTACATCTTCAAATAAATCTGTTGCTGGTACCCCTAACACCGATGCTATACGATTAATTGTTGCCAGTCTAACCTCGTAATAGGGATTTCTCCAAATGCGCCTTATGGTTTGTATTGGTACATCGCTAGCTCGACTCAAAGACGACTGATTATAGCCTTTTAACTCTGCAATTTCACGAACTTTCAAGCGTAGCATCGTTGGAGTTAACCTCGTTTTGTTTTAAGTATCCTACCAAATTGCTAGACCTTTACAAAGTACCAGTTTTGGAATACTATTATGATATAGATATTCGACATCCCAAAAGAGATAGATAAGAGTTGCAAACATGGCAGAGATAACAGGTCTAGCCTCTCGTAACGCTGTATGGGTACGTTGTGTAGATGGATATGACGAGGGCAATGTTGAGTGTGTTATGCCTGAGTATGTGACGGGGGTAACATCATATGCCAATAGATAAGCACTTTTTAACCATGGTAGGCATAGGAGATATCGTAGTATATAAAATGCTTCCAAAAGATTTACCTGTGGACCCTGATAAAGAATGGCGTGGGAAGATATTACGAATACATCTTGATGAGCCTCGTATTATGGATTGCCTGTATGTTGAAAGCCTGGAAAAAGACGAAACAGGAATGACTGAGATAGTTTACCTGCATCAGATCATCAGGAAGGAGATTGCCGATGATTAGCTTATCAAAAGGGAGAGGACTATCGTAAATACAAATATTTGGGTTCAATGGCTTAGAGTAATAACCTTATAAATTTTACAACAGAACCACTTTATGTTATAATAATATTAACCCTAAGGGTTAATATTATTTTTCGGGGGCTGGTAAGGTGGATATTCTCTTTCAGGACCGGAAGCTGGAGAAAACGTGCAATGATCAATCTCTATTAGTCAGAAAATATGGCCCGACATGCGCGAAATTACTCAGACGGCGACTCGATGAATTCAGGGCTGCGGAGAATCTTTCGGTGATGCGTTCGCTACCACAAGTAAGATGTCATGAGTTGAAAGGCAATAGAGCAGGAACGTTAGCAGTAGACCTGGAACATCCTTATCGACTGATTTTTGAGCCAGCAAATGACCCGATTCCAAGAAAATCTGATGGCGGTCTGGATTGGACAGAAGTGACAGCGATTAGAGTTCTTACTCTGGAGGATTATCATGGCTAAAAG
>DAHVFL010000179.1 GCA_027316975.1 Chloroflexota bacterium
TGTCTATAGACGTACAGTTTGATCGCAGACAGTTGTAGGAGGAGCCATTTCAGGCTATGGCAAAAAAGAAGTTTGAGCGAACAAAACCCCACGTGAACGTGGGTACCATCGGTCACATCGACCATGGCAAAACGACCTTAACGGCGGCCATCACCAAAGTGCTGGCCAGGGCGAGCGCCAGCAACAAATACGTGGCCTTTGACCAGATCGACAAAGCGCCGGAGGAGCGCGAGCGCGGCATCACCATCGCCATCGCGCACGTGGAATACGAGACGGAGAAGCGCCACTACGCGCACGTGGACTGCCCCGGCCACGCCGACTACATCAAGAACATGATCACCGGGGCGGCGCAAATGGACGGGGCCATCCTGGTGGTGAGCGCGCCGGACGGCCCCATGCCGCAGACGCGCGAGCACGTGCTGCTGGCGCGGCAAGTGGAAGTGCCGGCCATGGTGGTCTTCTTGAACAAAGTGGACATGATGGACGACGAAGAACTCCTGGAACTGGTGGAACTGGAAGTGCGCGAACTCTTGAGCAAGCAGCAGTTTCCCGGCGACGACGTGCCGGTCATCCGTGGCTCGGCCCTGCGCGCCCTGGAGAGCAAAGGCGACCTGTCGCGGGCCGACGGGGAGGCCGCCTGCATCTGGGAGTTGATGGACGCCGTCGACAACTACATCCCCACGCCGGTGCGCGCCACCGACAAGCCGTTTTTGATGCCCATCGAAGACGTGTTCGGCATCAAGGGACGCGGCACGGTGGGTACCGGGCGCATCGAGCGGGGCATCGTCAAGACGGGCGACGCGGTGGAGATCATCGGCATGAAAGAAGAGACGCGCAGCGTGGTGGTCACCGGCGTGGAGATGTTCCAGAAGACGCTGGACAGTGGCATAGCAGGCGACAACGTAGGCTGTTTGCTGCGCGGCATCGAGCGCAGCGAGATCGAGCGGGGGCAGGTGTTAGCCAAACCCGGCTCCATCAAGCCGCACAAAGTCTTCCAGGCGCAGGTGTACGTATTGTCGAAGGAAGAGGGCGGGCGGCATACGCCCTTCTTCAACGGCTACCGCCCGCAGTTCTACGTGCGCACCACCGACGTGACGGGGGCCATCAAGCTGCCGGAGGGGGTGGAGATGGTGATGCCGGGGGACAACATCGAAATGACGGTGGAACTGATCCAGCCGGTGGCCATGGAAGTGGGCGTCACCTTCGCCATTCGCGAAGGCGGGCGTACCGTCGGGGCCGGCAAATGCATCAAGGTCGAGAAGTAACATCGTGAACTGTAGGGACGCGGTACATCGCGTCCTGGCCCCCGTTTCATCGAGGTGCAGCGGACGCGATACATCGCGTCCCTACAGGACGAAGGAAGGCAGAAAGACATGGCCAGTAAAGCTAAAGAGAACCGGATTGTTGCGACCCTTGCTTGTACTGTCTGCAAACAGCGCAACTATGCCACGTCGAAAAATAAAAAGAACAATCCTGAGCGTCTGGAATTGAGAAAGTTTTGCCGCACCTGTCGAGCACATACAGCCCATCGCGAAACGAAGTAGCGCGGCGGCTCATTGTATACGTGTATACTGGATAAATCTGGTGCGTTAAAACTGATCGAGAGAGGTCAAACGTGGCAAATAAAATGGCCGAACAGAAGCAAGAAGGGCGGCGAGAACGCAATGCTCGCCCGCCAGCAAAACGCGAAACAAAGCAGCAGTCCTCTGGCCTGTGGAAGAGAATACGCCGGATACGTTGGGTCACATTCGTGCTTGAGGCATACGATGAACTGCGTCACAAAGTGACCTGGCCTACCTTCCAGGAGGCCAGAAACATGACTATTGTTGTCATCGTGTTGTCTGCCGCAGTTTCAGCGTTCCTGGCTTTGGCCGATCTGGGCCTTCTCAGGCTTTTCCGATTGATTAGCGGCGGTTAATGCATTGCGATGAGGGAAAATGCTGTGGTAACTGAACATACCAATAACATCGAACAGCCATCGCTGGATAGCGCAACGCAACAGCCGAATACGCAGGAAGACCGTCTCTGGTATGCCATTCACACGTATTCCGGTTATGAGAACAAGGTGAAAAGCCATCTTGAAGCGCGTATCAATTCAATGGATATGCGCAATAAAATCTTCCGGGTCATTGTGCCTATGGAAGAAGAGGTGGAGATCAAGCAGGGCCAGCGGCGCACGGTACAACGTAAAGTCTTCCCCGGCTACGTGCTGGTGGAGATGGTCATGAGCGATGAAGCGTGGTATGTTGTGCGTAACACGCCCGGCGTCACCAGCTTCGTAGGTTCCGGCACTCGTCCTATCCCGCTGCAGGAACATGAGATGAAAACGATCTTGAAGCAGGTCACGAAAGAGACCGAAAAGCCCAGGGCCAAGATCAGTTTCGCAAAAGGTCAGAGCGTGCGCGTTATCGATGGCCCGTTCACCGAATTTATCGGCACCGTCAGCGACATCAACATGGACCGCAACAAGGTAACGGTTCTGGTTTCGTTCTTCGGGCGAGAAACACCAGTCATTCTGGATTTCCTGCAGGTAGAGAAAATCTAACCCGAGTATGCCAGGGCGCACCCTGGCAGCTAGTGCTGCATGAGGATTGAAAGAAAGGAATTAGCATGGCAAAACGTGTCAAAGCTGTAGTGAAACTACAGATTCCAGCAGGCAAGGCCAATCCTGCCCCCCCTATTGGTACCGCGCTTGGTCCCCAGGGCGTCAACATCATGGCGTTCTGCAAGGAATACAACGAGCGCACCGCCAACCAGGTAGGCATGGTCATCCCTGCCGAAATCACCATCTACGAAGATCGTTCGTTTACATTCATTACCAAAACCCCACCCGTTCCCGACCTGCTCAAGAAAGCAGCCGGAGTGGAAAAAGGCGCGGCCACCCCCAACAAAACCAAAGTTGGGTCCATTAGCCGCGAGAAGCTGCGCGAGATCGCGGAGATCAAGATGAAAGACCTCAACGCCATCGATATCGCCGGGGCCGAAAGCATGATTGCCGGTACCGCTCGCAGTATGGGTATTACCATCGACTAAATCGTTTCATTGCCCGCAAGTCACTGCGGTTGTGTTGCCACAAGGAGGGCAGAGCAAAATTTATGGCAAAACACGGAAAAAAATACCGGGAGGCCCTGAAGCTTGTTGAAGAAGGCAAGCTCTACCAGCCTCAAGAGGCTGTTACACTCCTCAAACAAATGAACTACCTGAAGTTCGACCCGACCGTCGAAATTCACATGAAGCTCGGCGTCGATCCGCGTCACGCCGACCAGATGGTGCGTGGCGTCGCCATGTTGCCCGCGGGTACCGGTAAGGAAGTAAAAGTGCTGGTCTTCGCGCAGGGCGAAAAAGTCGCTGAAGCCGAAGCCGCAGGCGCCGATTTCGTTGGCCTGGACGACCTCATTAAGCAGATCGAAGCCGATTGGACCGGTTTTGATGTCGCCATCGCCACTCCTGATGTCATGGGAAAAGTTGGTCGCCTCGGTAAAAAACTCGGCCCGCGCGGCTTGATGCCCAGCCCCAAAGCTGGCACCATCACCTTCGATGTCGCCAAAACCGTGCGCGATGTCAAAGCCGGTCGCGTCGAGTTCAAAGTAGACAAAACCGCCCTGTTGCACATCCCGGCAGGCAAGCTCTCGTTCAATGAAGATGCGTTGATGGCCAATATCACGTCCGTCGTAGATGCCGTGTCCCGCGCCCGTCCCACCGGCTCCAAAGGCACCTACGTCAAAAGCGTCGTGCTGACATCCACCATGTCGCCCAGCATCCGCCTGGACGTTGCCTCCGCCCTGGCATTGAAACCAACAGTGTAAAACAGCAGGATTGTTAAGGGCGCAGCCCTTGACCGGGGGCGTGGGGGTGTCCCCCACTACTCTCTTTCCCTCTTTACGGGAATCCAAACAATTGAATAAAACCAACCGAAGACAGCAAGTTTACCCTTCAATAGAACATTCAAATGGCGTTAGCCAGCTTGCCGAGGAAAAAACAGAAGCGCAGAGGGCCTCGCCCCTTGCAATAGAATTCCTCATAGTCTCCGGTAAACGTACCGGAGACCATTTTTATAACCATATCTTCCCAGGAAAGGAGGAAAACTGCACATGCCTACACCGGCTAAAGCAGCAATCATTGATGCCCTGGCCGATAAGCTGGGCCGCGCATCAGTCACCATTCTGGTGCAAACCCAGGGCCTGAAAGTCAAGGATATGAACGAGTTGCGCAATAAGATGCGCGCCGCCAGGCTCGATTTCCAGGTCGCCAAAAACACGCTCTTGCGCATCGCGTCCGAGCGTAACAACATGACGATGCTTGATAAGAGCATCTTCAACGGGCAAACCGCCGTCGCTATCGGTTACGAAGACGAAGTAGCCGCCGCTAAAGCGGTATCCGATTATATACGCACATCGAAAATCGTGGTGCTGAAATCAGGCATTCTCGGTGGTCGTACCCTGACTGCCGACCAGGTGGAAAGTCTTGCCAGAATGCCCGGTGGGAAAAACCATACCAAAGCCCTGGTCGTTGGAACTATCCAGGCACCCCTGGCAACTACGTATAGCCTGCTGACCGCGCCTTTGCGCGATCTGTGTTATGTCATTCAAGCCCGTGCCGAACAGCTACAGGGCGCTGAACAACCCGCTCAATAAGTGAAGGAGAAAAAACATGTCCGTAGATACCATTATCGCTGAAATCGAGAAACTGAACGTGCTGGAACTGGTCGAACTGACCAAAACCTTGCAAGACAAATGGGGCGTCAGCGCCGCGCCTGTCGCCGCCTCCGGCCCGGCTGTCGCCGTTGCCGTCGAAGCAGCCCCCGCCGCTGTGGTGGAAGAGCAGACCGAGTTTGACGCCGTCCTGTCCGAAGTTGGCCCTAACAAGATCAACGTCATCAAAGTCGTGCGCGAACTCACCGGCCTGGGCCTGAAAGAGGCCAAAGCCGTCGTTGACGAAGCCCCTAAAGCCATCAAAGAAGCCGTCTCCAAAGAAGAGGCCCAGCGCATCGCTGACAAAATGGCCGAAGTCGGCGCGAAAGTCACCATTAAATAGGATTGGGCCAATTGCGTACTTCCAGGTTGCATGGTATAATGCAACCTGGAAGTTCCCATTGCTTTGCCCAGTCTGGCACACAGGAGGTGTACAAGAGTGCCACTACACGTTGAAGAAAAAGCGAGTATCATCGCTGAGGCTCGCGTTCATGAAACCGATACTGGTTCGCCCGAGGTGCAGGTCTCTCTGCTCACCAGGCGCATCAATCAGATGACCGAACATCTCAAAGTTCATAAGCACGACTTGCACTCGCGCCGCGGATTGCTGATGATGGTCGGCCAGCGTCGTCGCTTGTTGGCTTATCTGAGCCGCAAAAGCCCGGACCGTTACCGCGCATTGATCGCGAAACTTGGCTTGCGCCACTAAGCATAGAATTATGAGGCGCGGTCGGCGCAATGATGTACGGCGCGTATCAATTTGACAGACGCCGCAACCGACCGCTGCTCCAGTAATCTCCCATCATGGATACCAGCCTGCCGGTGTGTTGAAAACAATTGAGATGCTTGCCCGAGATGAAAGGTATTTCCCCGCGATATTCATACTGCGACACGCACACGAGGAACCACAGGCAACAGGCGAAAACAGGAACTAGAAACTACCAGCGCCATTCAATCTCACGCAACACGGTTGCAAGTAGTAAGCGCGTGAAGCGCCAGGCCAAAGAATGTAAATAGGATTGTTACCAGAAGCAAGCAGGGAACTTGACAAAACAAAGAAACACAAGACGTGTTTTTAAGGCCTGTAAGATGCGTAGAAACGTAGAAAAGAACACCCCACTTGAGTTTATAGGCTGCGCAGGTGAAATAAGAGCCGGAATTCATCCACAGGGGTAGTAGTAGTCGGAGGAACAATGATTCACCGTCAAGAAGCTGTCATCGGTGGCCGGGTCATGAGTATAGAGACCGGTCACGTGGCAGAACAAGCCAGCGGCGCCGCGTTAGTGCGCTATGGCGATACCGTCATTCTCGCCACCGTCGTTGGCAGTAATGAACCACGCGAAGGTATCGATTTTTTCCCGTTGACTGTCGATGTAGAAGAACGTATGTATGCCGCCGGAAAGATCCCGGGCGGGTTTATCAAGCGTGAGGGTCGCGCTTCCGAACACGCCATCCTCGCATGTCGCCTCGCTGATCGCCCGCTTCGCCCGCTTTTCCCCAAAGGCTATCGCAACGATGTCCAGGTCGTCATCATGGTACTTTCTGCAGACCAGGAAAACGATTCAGACATCATGGGCATCGTAGGCGCGTCAGCAGCGCTCAGTGTCTCGGATATCCCCTTTGCCGGGCCGGTTGGCGCGGTGCGTGTGGGCTATATCGACGACCGATTAGTCATCAATCCACTCGAATCGCAGTTGGACCAATCTCGCCTCGATCTGACCATTGCCGGCACTGCCGATGCCGTGATGATGGTCGAAGCAGGCGCGAAGGAACTGCCCGAAGAAACCATGCTGGAAGCCGTGCGTTTCGGCCAGGAAGCTTTGCAAGACATCATCAAGATGCAGGAAAAGCTGGCCCAGGCCGTCAATAAAGCCAGGCGGCCCTTTGAACCCGCCCCTGTTGACCAGGAACTGCGTAACAAGGTCGCGGAGTTCGTATTGCCCCGCTTCCAGACTGCCGGTAGCCATCTCAACAAAGCGGCGCGTTCAGCAGCCTTCAGTATTGTGCAGGATGAACTGGTTGCCACTCTCGGCGCGCAGCACCCGGATCGCATGAAGGATATCATCTCCTTCTACGAAAAGGAATTAAAATCTTTCGTGCGCAACAACGTGCTGGATAGCGGACTGCGCCCCGATGGACGCGACCTGAAGGAAATCCGCTCCATCAGTTGCGAAGTTGGCTTGCTGCCACGCACACACGGCTCGGCCATCTTCCAGCGCGGGCAGACCCAGGTACTCAGTGTGGTGACACTCGGTTCACCCGGCGAAGGGCAGACCCTTGATGGCCTGGGCGCCAGCGAGAGCAAACGCTTCATGCACCACTACAACTTCCCGCCGTTCTCAACCGGCGAAAGCAAGCCCCTGCGCGGCCCCGGACGCCGCGAGATCGGGCATGGCGCGCTGGCGGAACGAGCAGTCGCGGCGGTCATCCCCACACACGCGGAGTTCCCGTATACCATCCGCGCCGTTTCCGATGTGCTTTCGTCCAATGGCTCAAGCTCGATGGGTTCCATTTGCGGCACCACCCTGGCTCTCATGGATGCCGGCGTGCCGATCCATGCCCCTGTCGCGGGCGTGGCGATGGGCCTCATCACTGGCGAAGGCGAACGCGCCGGGAAATGGGCCGTTATGAGCGACATTCAGGGCATCGAAGATGCGCTGGGTGACATGGACTTCAAAGTGGCCGGCACTGCCGATGGCGTAACCGCCCTGCAAATGGACATCAAAGTCAAGGGCATCACCTATGAAATTATGGCAACCGCCCTTGAGCAGGCGCGCGAAGGCCGCATGTTCATCATGGAGAAGATGCTCGACACCATTGATGCCCCACGCGAAGAGCTTTCGGCCTTTGCCCCGCGCATCCAGACCATCAAAATCAACCCCGAAAAGATCGGCGCTGTGATTGGACCGGGCGGAAAAATGATCCGCAAGATTCAAGAAGAGAGTGGCGCGAAGATCGATATCGAGGATGACGGCTCGGTCAACATTTCCGCCAGCTCCGGCGAGGCTATGCAGGCCGCCATGGATGCCGTGCGCGCCCTCACCGAAGAGGTCGAGGTTGGACGCATCTACACCGGTACCGTGCGCAGGCTTGTCGATTTCGGCGTATTCGTAGAATTCCTGCCCGGCAAAGAGGGCCTTGTGCGTACCTCGCAACTTGCCGACTACCAGGTCAATCGCCCGGAGGACGTAGTTTCCCTCGGTGACGAGATCACCGTCATGGCGGTCGAAGTCGATCCGCAGGGACGTGTCAACCTCTCGCGCCGCGCCGCCTTGAGCGGTGAAATGCCCTCAGCAGCCGAACTCGAAAGCGGTCGCGGCCCCAGTCGCGGCGGTTATGGAGATCGCGGTGGGCGTCCTGGTGGCGGCTACGGCGGCGGTCGCCCGCGCGAGAATACGCCCGGTCGCGGCCCCGGTGGCGGCGGCTACGGAGATCGCGGCGGCAGCTATGGCGGCGGAGATCGCGGCAGTCGCCCCGGTGGCGGCGGCTACGGAGATCGCGGCGGCAGCGGCGGCGGTAGTTTCGGCGGCCAGCGCCGACCGATGGGACCTGGAACGAGTGGCCCCGGAGGACCTGGTGGACCTGGCGGTCCCAGTGGCCCCGGTCGCGGTCCCACCCAGCGCCGCGAAGGCGGCTTCAACCCGCGCCCCCCGGAACGCCGCTGGTAATCCATCCGTCGAAATTGGAATTTCGACAGGAACAATAAGCCAGGGCGTGGCTTGTCCGGCCCAATAAGCCAGGGCGGGGACAAGCCCCGCCCCTGCCCTGTACGAACCAGATACCCTGTCGTATAGGGACTTTCACTGGTAGGTTTTTTTGAGGAAAGGAAGCAGCCAGATGGGAGGTGTCATCCTGAGCGCAGCGAAGGATCTGTGTGATGGCCGGCGAGAGATCCTTCGCTGCGCTCAGGATGACACTGCCATGCGGGGGATGCCATCGCTGCGCTCAGGATGACACTGCCATGCGGGGGATGCCATCGCTGCGCTCAGGATGACACTGCCATGCGGGGGATGCCATCGCTGC
>DAHVFL010000017.1 GCA_027316975.1 Chloroflexota bacterium
GAACACAGGATATCAGTAAGCACTTGCCGTGAATTAAAAAAGGAGAACAAGGATGCATTTCTTGCCTTCCCTCCCCGAAGATGCAGCGCCAGAGATGGGAATCCCGTTATCCGCAATCATCATTGCACAGGTTCATGCCAAAGATCATAAGGCCTTTGAGCAACTTTATGAATATTACAAAAAGCCGCTGTGGCGGCACTTATACTACCTGGTGAATAATCAGGAAGTGGCGTGCGATTTGTTCCAGGAAACACTGCTCCGGGTCTGGAAAAGCGCGTCCACAAGAAATCTGGCGGCTGACTTTGATCTCTGGTTGTATTGCATTGCCAAAAACCTCGCTATTGATTATTTGCGGAGTACAAACCGGCATATTTGGCTACCGCTGCCGGAAAAAGGGGCAGAAAGCGAACCAGAATCTCTTTTGCCTCTCCAATTGCAGGTTGTTGGACTAGAAGAACATATTTGTGAAAGGACTGTCCTGCAAAATGCCTTAGCCAGAATGTCACCACAGTATCGTGTGTGTGTCCTCCTCCAGGATCTATGGGGATACTCGCAGAAAGAAATAGCTGAGATGCTTGGCATTAACGAAAAAACCGTGAGTTCCAATATCAGTCGTGGACATAGACAACTGCGCGTGCTCTATTGGCAATCACCGGAGAATATCGCATAGTCTGCGACACACTCCTTCAGCAAGGTGTTCTCTCCGAAATCGCACTGGATAAAGCTAAACAGTTATTGTATGGGAAAGAGTATGAACGCAAACAAGAAAATCGGTTTAATGCGTAGCAGTATGCTACTTTCATTGATCATTTACCTCGCAGGTTGGGGGATCGGCATTCTTGTAGGTCTCGTACTAAGACCTAAGCAGTGAAGAAAACCATCAGGCTCGCTTTGATTGAAGCACGGAAACAGCATGGATGGTCACAACTAACTGTTGCTGATCGCATTGGCACTACCCAGCATAACGTTAGTCGTTGGGAACAAGGACATACCAGACCAGGCCCTTTTTTCCTCACCAAACTCTGCAAACTGTATGGCAAACAACCACATGAGCTGGGATTGCGCTCACAATCTGTTGATAAAGAACAACAGGCTTTGCTTTCACCTCCATCATCACTCAGTCCGTTCAATCAAGCTCCAGAAATGAGTTTTCCACTCCAGTTGGTAGATATCCCCCGCAATCCATTTTTTACCGGTAGAGAGGAGATTTTGCACTACCTGCATGAGTATTTTATGGTGACACCAGGCAAAGCTTCAAAGCAACCATTGGTTTTGTGCGGCCTTGAAGGTTGCGGGAAAACACAGATCGCTCTTGAATTTTTCTATCAACATCAACATGCCTATCCTTTCATTTTCTGGATCAATGCGACCACAAACGATACACTGCTGGACAGCCTTGACACCATTGTGCATCAACTGAGATTACCCTATGCTGAAGGGGGTGAGTATAACAAAGCTTTTCTTGCTGTCAAGCAGTGGTTAAAAGCACATCAGAGGTGGCTTTTGATCATTGACAATGTCAATGACTTGTCTGTTCTACATGAATTTGCCCACATAGAATATTCTGGGCATCTGCTTCTCACTTCCCGGAATTATATCCCAGACTCACTGATGCAAAAGATAGAAATCCCTTCCATGGGCATGGCTGAGGCTACGCATTTTTTACTGCGCCGCTCCAGGCTCATTGCACCAAATGCGACACTTGAGCAAGCACCTCTGGAAATGATTGAAACTGCCGAGCAAATTGTCACTGCTCTCCATTTTTTTTCAATGGGTGTGGATCAAGCAGGAGCAATGGTTGAACATGTCGGATGTAGTCTTCTTGAATATAGAGAGATGTATCAACAGCATCGCCTGGAACTTCTACACTATTACGGGCAAGCGTATACCTCCCATCCAGCATCAGTTGCCCAAATATGGTTACACTCATTTCGGCAAATTGAGCAGACTAACCCTGCAGCAGCAGCATTGTTACGTTTATTTGCTTTCCTTGAACCAAATGCGATCCCAGAAGAATTGATCAGCGCTGGATACATTTGCTTTTCACCAATTTTGCAAGAATCTGGCTGGGACATGTTCGTATTCAATAATGCGATTAAGGATCTGCGCACGTTTTCTCTTATACAACGTGATAACAAAGAACATCTATTGCGTATTCATCCTCTATTGCAAGCAGTGCTCAAAGATTCTATGGAGAGAGAGGAACAGCAGATTGTAGCTGAAGGAGTAATCCATGCAATCAATAAACTGTTTCCCGAAAAAATCGAGCCAACCTCATGGCTTCTCTGTCAGCGTTATCTCCCGCAGGCTCAAATTTGCGTAACCTGGATACAAGAGTATCGATTTATATTTGAGGCTGCGGCATCGCTCCTCCTTCGCGTCGCCTGCTATTTACATGAAATTGAACTCTACGAGCAAGCCGAACAGTTGATGCTGCTGACAAAGAACCTTTGCGTTCTATGAACGATACAATCTCACAAGTAGCTATAACACAGTACATCATATAGTATCGCAAGAACCAGGAAACGAAGATTATCAAAGATGATCTTCGTTTCCTGGTTCATCAGGATGGCTCGCTTATTTTGTATCTGCCTCATTATCATCCACCAATACCTCCTCTGGTAGAGGAGGAGCAGGAAATCCCAACCTGCCCCACATCTCCTTGCTTAACTGTCGAGCTTCCGGACTAAGGTTTGTATAGAAGTGTCGTAGTTGCTTCAGTTGCTCTGGCCCCAGTTCTTGCTGAATTTCTGCCTGTATGTGTTGCTTTTGTTCAGCAGTAAGGGGCTTTCCAGGCGCTTGCCGCATAGAGGCCTCAAGGTGGGCGAAAGCGGGAGAATGCTGAAGCGGCAATGAAACTTTTTGATAGACATCGGCCTGTTCCTCTGCAAGCCATTGTTGCAAGGTGGTATGTGGCGGAAGATGCACTCCCATGCGGGCTAACAGTTCCTCGTCGATAATGATAGGACAGGCAAAACGCAGGGCAAGCGCCAAAAGTAACCCTACCCGTCCAGCTATCTCAAAGGTTTGGTCGCCCTGCTGAAACAGGGCTACCGCATAAAAAGAGCGTTCAAACAGGGTGCAAATTTCGACTGAGATCACTTGAACCTGTACGGCATTCATGAGTTGCCCTACAAAGGGTAACGTGCTTGGACTTACTGCGTCATAAATCGACTCATTGTCCTCTCTTTTAAGCAGCAAAAATTCTGCACTGTCTTCCTGGGAAACAGGGGTCCGCAAAGCCCATTCGCCATCGGTATCGCATAACCAGGCGAACTTCAACTGTAAAGAGGTGTCTATCTGACGATAGACATCGACGAAATGCATGTTTTTCATGTGAAACTCCCTCCTTGAGATGAAATCAGACGCAAACGCTTGCGGGCCTGATGCAGACGACTTTTGATAGCTGAAAGTGACAGGCCCAAACGAGTTGCAATTTCAGCTAGAGAAATTTCCTCCAAATAAAAGGGGATGAGAACTTCGCGCTCTTTGACGGTAGCCTGCGCAAACATGTGGTACATCAGCCTCCTTTGCTCATTGTGTAGTACTATTTCTACAGGACCTTTATCCTCTACAGAAAATAGAGCTTCTTCATCCTGAGCGTCGAGGAAGGTCGTTGGTAACGCATGTTGTTGGGCAAACTTCCATGCTTTATGTGTAGCAATGCGCATCACCCACCAGGGAAATGCTGCTGGATTTTTTAACGCAGGTAACGCCAGGAAAACCGCCAGCCAAACCTCTTGCGTAATATCCTGAATAGCATCAATTTGCCTGATGATCGCATACACGCGCGATGAGACACGCGCTTGATAACGCTCATACAGCAACTGAAAAGCCTCCTGATCGCGCAATTGGGCCTTTGCAACGAGCAACGTGATTTCCTCATCCGCGTCGTTTGTTTCCATGTTTGCCTCCTACTATTATAGAGTCGTTTACTCGTGAAAAGGTTGTATCAATGGGTCTGCATTATTTTCTCTGGTGATCTGCCAAAAAGTCCGTCTCTGCTGAAAATGAAAATTGCTGATGAATCAGAAATATGAGCCATCTCCATTTTTTGAGCCTCGAAACGTGTTGCGCTTCGTTTTTCAATAGTTCGAGATGACTCATGTTTCTTCAAGACAAGGGATACGCTACATCTTAGCAAACGACAAGTGCAGTATCGCCTGCTATATCGATGCACTACATCTTAATAGGCGACCGCTGCGGTGACGCCCACTATATCGATGTAGAACCAGATGACGCCTATGACGGGAATCAATTCAGGAAAGAGGATGTCAATCAACCAGCCACCGCCACCAAGCAAAGTCGATACAATCCACAATGCATCCGCTTCACTAAAGCCCCATGTTCCGACCAGCAGGGCGGGCAAATGAAGAGCAATTAGAAGCAACAAGCTGCCGCCACCGACTACAACGAGTAGGGCAAGGGCGGTGATCGCCAGCCATTTTGGCATTTTTTCCATGCGAGAGTGGGTCATCGAAAGCTGGGTCGTTGAAACCATGTGAAATCTCCTTCTGTAGAGTGTAGGTGATGTATTAAATACATCTAAAGTAAGATGATAGGAGTCAAACACTCCTATTGCCTTTTAAAGTATAATGCCATTTATTCCAAAGAGGGTTGTCATTTATTCCATTTTTCCTGTGATCTAACATAAACTCAAGCAATTCACGATAGTGTCCCCACTCTCGCGCTGGACATCCCTCATTCATGCATGTTATCATCACATGTGCCATAATCATAAATTAGAGTATGAGACCGAGAGGTACCTATACATGCAAATCGGAGTCACATTTCCCAGGGAGCCATTTCAGGCTGATCTTATAACCCGTTAAAGAGATAAAAGCATGATCGTATTACATGCCATCTGGGAGTACGCTGACTCTGCTCAACTTCACATCTGGGCAGAGTCATCCCGTTTACCCATCACAACCAGTAAGCGAGCAGGAAAGTCAACCGCAGAGCAGAAACCACAGAAGCACCCTTTCGCGCTTGCGCAAGACGCGCTGCGGGAAACGCTTGGTGAGTTGGCCGGGAGTTTGCTTGCCCGCAACGCCGATCTCTCCACTCTCACGCTCTCCCTACCATCAACTCCAAAGGGACCCATGCCTTCGCCCGAACTCATCCTTGAAGAGGAGGAAGAGTTGCAGGCCAGAGCGTTCAAGGCATGGCATATTCCAACTATGACGCTCGACGCCAATTTTGCCAGGGACTTTCTCCTCGCGCTGCCCGATAATGCGCCACACGGTATGGCCTTTGGCGCTTCGCTGCGTTTCTGGGCCACCGCCGCCAGCTTCTCCTTTGAACTGGCCACCCGCCAGTGCTACATGCCCGGCCTGCAAGTAATCAAGCGCAAGCGAGAAACCATCTATCGCGCCATCTGGGATGTAGCGCTCTCTCCTGAAGACACCGAACGCATGCATATGCTTGCAGGCATGATGCCGCCCATTTGCTACGCCTATCTACCACCCGGTCACAAGAAGTCTTCTCTGCCCGCGGAAATGCTGCTCCACTTCCTCAACCACACCATCGATGCCTTTGTGCGCGCTCGCATTTCCCCGGCAGAACTTCTGCCCGCGTCTAACAACCGCCGCAGCAAAACGCTATCTCTCCCCCGCCAATGGCTCTACGCGCTCGCTTCCGACGACCCCACGCTGGCAGGGCCTGCTCAAGAACTCAAGCAGTTCGCCGGTACCATGCGCGCCTGGCTCGGCCAGCTATCACCAGGCGCATCGAACTCACCCTTCCGCACCTGCTTCCGCCTCGAAGCTCCCCTGGAGAGCGACGAAGGCAATTTAGACTGGCGCGTCAGCTTCCTGCTCCAGGCCAACGACGACCGCAGCCTGCTAGTTCCGGCTGAAAACGTCTGGAAAGAACGCTCCAGCACGCTCACCTTTCTCAAACGCCAGTTCGAGAACCCCCAGGAGCGCCTGCTCGCCGATCTCGGCAAAGCCTCGCGCCTCTTCCCGGCCATCGAGGAAGGGCTGAAAACCGCGCGCCCCGAAACCCTCAAATTGACCACGCAGCAGGCCTACACCTTCCTGCGCGAGTCCGCCCCACTGCTCGAACAAAGCGGTTTCGGCGTGCTGGTCCCGCCCTGGTGGCAAAAGCCGGCGGCGCGCCTGGGCGTCAAGCTGAAAATCAAGGGCGCGAAAACATCAACAGGGTTACTTGGCCTGCAAAGCCTCGTCAACTACGACTGGACCATCTCTGTCGGCAACACTACCCTCTCGGCCACAGAATTTGAAAACCTCGTCAACCTGAAACTCCCGCTTATCAAAATACGCGGCCAGTGGGTCGAACTGCGCCCCGAAGAAATCGAAAAAGCCATCGCCTTCTTCCAGAAAAAGCGCCGCAACGGCAACATGACTCTCGGCGAAGCCCTGCGCACCGGTCTCGGCCAGGAAACATCCGAAGTCGGCCTCCCCGTCTCTGAAATCGAGGGCGAGGACTGGATCACCGACCTCCTCGGCCAGCTTTCCGGCAGCGCGAAGATATCAACCATCCAAACGCCCTCGACTTTCCATGGCAAGCTGCGTCCATACCAGGTTAAGGGCGTCTCCTGGCTGTCATTCCTCACTCAATTTGGTTTTGGAAGCTGTCTAGCAGACGATATGGGATTGGGGAAATGCGTCGCCGCTAGCTCGCTTATTACAACCAATGGATTGTTGCAAAAGGCCGAAGATATTTGGAGCCGCTACGCCATAAAAACCACATTTGACGGCGAAGGTTATTGGGCCGAACCTTCTGAAAAGTTGCTTGTCAATTCGATCGATGAAACAACTGGACATATTGTGCAGGCTCCAATCAAACGGCTATACCGTCAGCATGTCTCGGAACGACTCCGCACTGTTCGTTTGGAAGATGGCAGCAGCGTGACCATTACGTATCCGCATAAATTGCTTACAGATAAGGCCTGGACAAATGACTTACACGTAGGCGATTACGTCTGCGTACCAGCGAAGCTCATATGGGATGGTAAGCCAGAAGACCCGGACCTTGTCAAATTCCTGGCATGGCAAATTTCAGAAGGGTACGAAGTGAAGGGTCAAAATGCGGTTCACATCACACAGAAAGACACTTCTATGCTTGAAGAGTTGAGGCAGTGCACTCTTCGCTTAGGTGAAAGATATACCATCAAGATTAATTGTCCTTCTGTACATACTTATCTCAACCGAGCTTCCGACCTACACCTTACCAGCGTTTCATATCGGCGCTTCCTTGAAGCTAAGGGCTACCGCTGGGGAAAACTTTCAAACGAGAAGCGCATCCCAGATTTCATGATGCAAGCTGACCTCGATAGCATCCGTATTTTCCTGCGCAATTTCTTCGAAGCTGAAGCCTCGGCTGTCGAGAGTATGCGAAGCATTGAGATTAGCACTGCATCACCTATGCTTATTCAACAACTTGCTTATCTGCTTCGCCGCTTCGGTATCTGGATGAGAGTATCTTCTAAGCAGAAAAGAGCAACGAATGGTAGCGGTATTTATCGCTCCTACTATTTTGGTGTCCTGGGCGGGAATGCCGCAAGAAAGTTTTGCCGGGAAATAGGTTTTGTAAGTGAAAGAAAACAACAAAAGCTCGAAAAGATTTGTGAACGAGTAACCAATACCAATGTCGAAGGGATTCCGGCCTCTGAGATTGTGGCTCAGGCTGTTGTTGCAACCGGACTACCTGTTCTCCACTTCGGTATGCACAGTAATGTGTATCTAAATGGCTCCCAGCAATTCTCACTCATAAGTCTGAAGCAAGTAGTTTCAGCATTCGATGGCATTCTCAATGGCGAATCTGAACGGCTGTATCGTGAGAAACCACCCTCAAAGTGGACTGTTCAGACACTTGCTGCCTATGCTCAACTTGACATGATGCAGCTTGCTGCAACCCGCACGCAATTACAGCGCCTGATTGACCAGGAAGTATATTACTGTAGGATCAAGGAGATTGAAGAAGTTCAGTATGATGGTTGGGTTTATGATTTTGAAGTTGCAGAGCATCACAATTTTGTAGCTAATAACATTTTATGTCATAACACCATCCAGTTCATCACCCTCCTGTTACACGACCGAGAATCAGCTAACGGCGCGTCCCAACGCGGCCCCGCGCTGCTCATATGCCCCATGTCCATCGTCGGCAACTGGCATAGAGAAGTGCAACGGTTCGCGCCCTCGCTCAAAGTCATGATCCATCACGGACATGAAAGGCTCTCCGGCGAGGCCTTCGCGCAAGAGGCCAGGCAGCACGACATCGTCATCACCACCTATGCCCTGGCGCTACGCGATAAGGAGCATCTCGCCCTCATCGACTGGGAATATGTCGTCGTGGACGAGGCACAGAACATCAAAAATGAGAGCGCCAAACAGACGCAGGCCATCAAAAGCATCAACGGAACGCATAAGATCGCCCTGACAGGCACGCCTGTAGAGAACCGCCTCTCCGAACTCTGGTCTATCATGGAATTCCTGAATCCCGGCTATCTGGGTTCCGCGAAGGATTTCAGCGGCAAGTTCGCCGTTCCCATCGAGAAATACCACAATGCCGACCGCGCCGAAACGCTCAAAAAAGTCATCCAACCCTTCGTCCTGCGTCGTTTGAAAACCGACAAGTCCATCATCTCAGACCTGCCCGACAAGATGGAGATGAAGGTCTATTGCAATCTCACCCAGGAACAGGCATCGCTCTACGAAGCGGTCGTCAAGGAGATGATGGAGAAGATCGAAGAAGCCGACGGCATCGAGCGCAAAGGATTGGTGCTTTCCACCATCATGAAGCTCAAGCAGATTTGCAACCACCCGGCCCACTTCGTCGGCGACGGCAGTAGCCTGCCCGGACGCTCTGGCAAACTGGCCCGCCTGGAAGAAATGCTCGAAGAGGTGCTGGCGGCTGGCGACAGAGCTTTGATCTTCAGCCAGTTCTCCGAGATGGGCGGCATATTGCGCCAGTATCTCCAGGAAACGCTGGGCTGCGAAGTGCTCTTCCTGCACGGCGGCACGCCCAAAAAACAGCGCGATGTGATGGTACAACGCTTTCAAAACGAGCAGCGCGGCGCGCCAATCTTCATCCTCTCGCTGAAAGCAGGCGGCGTGGGACTCAACCTGACGGCAGCCAACCACGTCTTCCACTTTGATCGCTGGTGGAATCCGGCGGTAGAGAACCAGGCCACCGACCGGGCCTTTCGCATCGGGCAAACAAAGAACGTCCAGGTTCACAAGTTTATCAGCGTCGGCACCATGGAAGAGCGTATCGACCAGATGATCGAGCAGAAGAAAGAACTGGCCGAAAGCATTGTCGGCGCGGGCGAGAACTGGCTCACCGAACTATCAACCGCGCAGTTAAAGGACCTCTTCGCCTTAAGCCGCGAAGCAGTCGCCGAATAGGAGCAAAAACTATGGGACGCTGGAGAGACGATTACGATGATTACGAATGGAATTACTACCGCCCGAACCAGCCCATTCGGGTAAAAAACGGCATCAAAGCCAAAAGCGAGCGCGGGGAAATCGGCTCAACCTGGTGGTCCAAACGCTGGATCAAAACGCTGGAATCCTTCAGCATGGGCACGCGCCTCACCCGCGGTCGTTCGTATGCTCGTCAGGGCCAGGTCATTTCGATTGACATTGAACCCGGCATCGTTAAGGCCAAAGTCCAGGGATCGATGCCTAAACCCTACAACGTCAAGATTCGCCTGAAGCCGCTTTCAGATGCCAACTGGGATAAAATCACGGACGCCATGGCTTCTCAGGCCCTTTTCGCCGCCAAACTGCTGGCCGGCGAAATGCCCACCAACATCGAAGAAGCCTTTCATGCCGTCCAGCTCTCGCTTTTCCCGACCGCTCTCAGCGACCTTGAAACCGACTGCTCCTGCCCCGATTGGGCCAACCCCTGCAAGCACATCGCCGCCGTCTACTACCTGCTGGCCGAGCGTTTCGACGAAGACCCCTTTCTAATCTTCAAACTGCGTGGCCGCACCAAAGAGCAGATCATCTCGACCCTGCGAGCAAAGCGCATCGAAACGCTGCCACCCGAAAGCGCCGCGTCCTCCACTACCAACGATGCAACCCGACCTGATGATGCCCCCCTGCTCGAAGACAACCTGGACACCTTCTGGCAAGCAGGCGAGGGGCTAGCCGTCTTCACCGTCAACCCCACCGCGCCCCGCATAGACAAAGCCATTCTCAAAAGATTAGGCGACGCCCCCTTCACCGGAGACGATAGCAATCTCACCATCCTTTTATCAAAGGCATACGACATGGTAGATGCCACCATCAATAGTGCCACACCTGCGTGGTTAGTCAGCGACAGATCGCCATAAAACTGATGTCCCCTTAAAAAATATGGTATACTATGTACAGGTAGAGGTATTCAACTGAAGAATCCTCCATCAGCAAGGTCTCACGTGAGATGACTGGCGCAGACCTCAGCCAGTCGCAATCTCTCTTCTATGCCACATAGTTGTGGATACCACCCCTTGACGGATTATTCACACCCGTGCGGAGCAGCACGTCCTCTATGTCTACGACGATTGACGCCCGTAAGCGAATATACGTTGGTGGGCGCTGAATAAAGAGTTGTAATACATATCTCCACGCCTTTGCTAAGGCAGGGAATATGAAAGGTAAACGATATACTCGTGGAAAACAAACAAAGAATCGCCCTTGTGGCGCACGATAATAAAAAGCACGATCTTCTGGAATGGGCCAAGTTTAACAAGCACCTGCTGATCCAGCATGAACTGTATGCAACCGGAACCACCGGCAAACTGTTGGAACAAGAACTTGGCGTCGAGATTCACAAACTCCAGAGCGGCCCCCTGGGAGGCGATCAACAAATTGGGGCGAAGATTTCAGAACAAGAACTCGATTTGCTCATCTTCTTCTGGGACCCGCTCACCCGGCAACCGCACGATTCAGATGTGAAAGCATTGCTCCGCATTGCCGTCGTCTGGAATATCCCCGTCGCCTGCAATCGCGCCTCCGCTGATTTCATGATCTCATCACCGCTCATGTCCAGCGCCTACAAACGCCATCTCCCCGATTATGCAGGCTACACGGGACGTATACTGGAGGATGCTCTCATATAAAGTCTACAAAGGAGACTCACGCTAATAAGATGACCAGTAAAGTTCGCTCTAGTATGCCTAGCAGATGCAAAAGCGGTCATGTTATTTCCGTGAGTGCCCAAAGAGCATAAAATGCTCTGCATCCTTGCAGGTGCAAGCAGTAGCGACACCCCTTGCGGGTGTCCCGTGCGCGGCCATCACCCAGGGAGACGCGACACCCGCAAGGAGTGTCGCTACTGCACTTTGCACCACTCTGAAGGATGGAGACCCCATGAAAACTTCGTTCGTATGCTGTATACTCGTGTATGGAGGAGAAGATGCGCAAAACAGCAATGCTACGCCGGGCAATATTCTGGGGACTTATTGGATTACTCGCCGTTTACCTGTCCGGCTGTGGCAACGCGCGCCCCGCATCTTCTCCGTTGGGGAGTCCTTCAACAGGCATAACCTATCCCGCCTGCGCTCCAGCACAGAAACCGGCCTGTCGTATCCGGCTGCTGGTCTTTTCAAAAACTGCAGCCTTTCGACATGCCTCAATCTCCGATGCCATCGCAGCCCTACGCCACCTGGCCCTGGATCAGGGAGTCGCCATCGATTTCACCGGAGACGCGGCGGTTTTTACCGCCGCCAACCTCTCGCGTTATAACGCCGTCGTTTTTTTGATGACCACCGGTCAGGTTCTGGATGCCAGCCAGCAGGCCGCCTTTGAACAATACATCCGGCGTGGCGGAGGGTACGCCGGTGTGCATTCCGCCAGCGACACCGAATACAACTGGCCCTGGTACGGGCAACTGGTGGGAGCGTACTTCGACCGCGTGCATGGACATTCGCGTATCGTGCAGGCCACCGTCCGCGTCGTTGACCACACGCACCTCTCAACCAGCATGTTACCCACCGTCTGGATACGAACCGACGAATGGTACAACTTCGCCACCAATCCGAGCAACTCGGTACAAGTGCTGCTCGCGGTTGACGAGAAAACCTACAAGGGCGGCGTCATGGGTGCCAACCACCCCATCGCCTGGTACCATACCTTCGACGGGGGGCGTTCCTTTTACACCGCCATGGGCCACACCTCAGAAAGCTACCGGGAACCGCTCTTCATGGCGCATCTCTGGGGCGGCATCCTTTACGCAGCCGGAGATACTACCATCCTTCGCTCATGAGTCAGTTAGTCAGTAACGAACCCCTGCCATTGCTTAATTACGTGTTGCGCCTGATACGGCATTTTGTTGCCGTAAAAAACTGCCCCTCTTCTGTCATTCTGAGCGCAGCGAAGAATCTGCCTCGGCGACACAGAGATTCTTCGCTGCGCTCAGAATGACAGAAGAGGGTTTCTAATGAAAGAAAACTGGTTTGCGTCATGTTATGATATGAAGAAGGAAAGGCAACCAGTTCGCTACAGGAGAAACACACGCCATGCCAGAAATCGACAGCGATCACGTCTTTGGGTTCGATACGCTCTCGGTCCACGCCGGGCAACGTCCCGACCCAACCACAGGAGCGCGCGCCGTCCCCATCTACCAGACCACCTCTTATGTCTTCGATGATACCGATCATGCCGCCCATCTTTTTGCCCTGCAACGCTTCGGCAATATCTATACCCGCATCATGAACCCCACTACAGCCGCTTTTGAAGAGCGCATCGCCGCGCTGGAAGGCGGCACAGGCGCGCTAGCCACTGCGTCGGGCATGGCGGCACAGATGGCAACTATGATGACGCTGCTTCGTCCAGGCGACGATCTTATCTCGTCGAGCAGCCTCTACGGGGGTACGCATACCCAGTTTGACCTGACGCTGCGCACGTGGGGCATCAACACCATCTTCGTAGATAGCACCGATCCCGAAAACTACCGTCGCGCGCTCACACCGCGCACGCGCGCCCTTTACGGCGAGACTATCGGCAACCCACGCGGCGATGTGCTGGACATGCGTGCCGTAGCAGACATCGCGCGCGCAGCCGGTGTTCCCCTGGTGATCGACAACACCTTCGCCACTCCCTATCTCTGCCGACCGTTTGAGCACGGAGCCGACATTATCGTGCATTCGGCCACCAAGTTTATCGGCGGGCACGGCACCTCTATCGCGGGCGTGCTGGTCGAATCGGGCAAGTTTCCCTGGGATAACGGCAACTTCCCGCACATCGTTGACCCTTCACCCGGCTATCACGGCGTGAGATTTTACGAGACCTTTGGCGATTTTGCCTTCGTCATGAAGGCGCGCGTCGAGACAGTGCGCGATACCGGTGGCTGCATCAGTCCATTCAACGCCTTCCTCCTCTTGCAAGGCCTGGAAACCCTTTCACTGCGCATGAAGCAGCACTGCCAGAACGCGCTGCAAGTCGCCCAATTCTTGCAAGAACACCCGGCCGTGGAATGGGTACACTATCCCGGCCTGCCGGATAACCCTTCATACGCGCTCGCCACGCGCTACCTGCCACGCGGCGCCGGTGCCATCTTCACCTTCGGCGTCAAGGGAGGATATGAAGCCGGTAAAAAAGTCATTAACAGCGTGCGGCTCTTCTCCCACCTCGCCAATGTCGGAGATGCGCGCAGCCTGATTATTCACCCCGCCAGCACGACGCACCAGCAGCTTTCCGACGAAGACCAGCTGGCGGGAGGAGTCACGCCCGATCTGATTCGTCTCTCAATCGGCATTGAGAATATCGAGGACATCCTGTGGGACCTGGATCAGGCGCTGGCAGCGGCAAACTAAGCAATATGGCTCTTTGAACAAGTCCATTATTATGCTATGCTTCTACATAGAAACCAGCGTCAAAGCATGAGAAGAAGGAGTTCCATTCAATGGAAGAACGTCTGAAACAGGAGAAGTCGCTCTATTGAATCCTTAGCAGCGAGCAAGAGGTAGAGAAAGATAATCAGCATGACTACGACCGCCCCCGATATGTACAACCGCCTGAAAATATTACAGCAGTACCGGCATGTTGCCATCGCCGGCATCTCGGCTGACCAGTATCGCCCCAGCCATTTTGTGGCTATCTACCTGCAGGCCGAGGGCTACCACATCATTCCCATCAACCCGCGCTACGCGGGACAAACGATTCTGGGCAGGCGCGTCTACGCCACGCTCACAGAAGCAAAGGAAGCTGGCGAGCAGATCGAAATCGTGGATGTCTTCCGCCGTGCTGAGGACGTGCCGCCCATTGCCGATGAAGCCATCGCCACCGGCGCTAAAGTGTTGTGGCTGCAACTGGGTATCCGCAACGACGAAGCCGCCGGGCGCGCCGGGGCCGCCGGTTTAACGGTTGTCCAGGATCGCTGCATGAAAATCGAACACGCCCGCTTTTTCGGCGGATTGCATACCGTAGGGCTGAATACAGGTGTGATCCTGGCAAAGAAGCTATAGATGAGTAGCATCCTCAAGCCAGGAGGCATCATCACCACCAGAGACTGGCTATGGCAACGGCAAAATTTCAGCGAGCGCGCCATTGACCGCACCAAAAACTGGTTCATCAAACACATTCTCGGCTCAACCGCCCGCAGCGCGAAGTTACCTGAAATCCAACAACTATTGAACAATGCCGACTTTGAGGTGGCTTTCTTCCTGGTGAAAGCGCCTTTGAAGCTTTGCTCAACCAGGTTCGCATCGACTGGTCGGGCAAAGGATACGATTACCTTTCAATTGGCATCTGCGAAGATAGCAAGCTTTCCCCGATTGCCTCTCGCTACGCCACGCAACAAATCTCCAGCACAATCTACATTGTTTACTGGCAGGATGAAAGTGTTACACTTCCCGGTGCGGATAGGCCGGTACACATAGAGATTGCCACATTGTAGGAAGTAGCCATAGCCAGGCGAAGAGACGCGCCGCACAGCTTCGGGACCAAAACGGGTTCCCGAACGATAGGTAGTACCGGTATCGAGCGGCACCCCCACAACCACCACGTCCTGCCCGCCAGGCTGGCGCATATCCTGGAGAAAAGGAGCCTGCATAAAGGTGCTTCCGCCTCCCAGCGACCAGGGTTCGCGCCGGAACAAAGTGAGGGAACGATCAACAATGCTGGGCGCAGCTTCCAGGCCATACAGCTTCGCCTGCTCGGCCCGCTCTTTAGCCTTCTCCCCACTCAACTCGGACAGCCGCTCCATGCCCCAGGTGCCACGTAAGTCTTCGCGCCTGATGCCATGCTCATGCTGCCCGTCGTGCTGGTGATTCGTTGTCATAGTATCCCGCCTGACCACGCTGTTCGTGGAAGTAGGTGTAGCAAGACATTGACCAGACGATGGCTTTCATGCTACCTACAAATCATACCACAATGCAGCGGATGAGCCAGGAGAGGACCCGCATTCTTATCTGGATTATGGATTGCTCGACAAAACAATCACAAGAATGATGATAATGGCGAGGAACCAAAAGCCATGATCGCGGATAAGTAGATGAGTATCAGAGGTTTGCAAGTTTGTTCTAAATCAGGTATACTATTCTTGTTGAAACAAGCCGTGTTTCAGTCAGGAGGCATGCCTTTCATGAATTCTCCAACCGGCACTCCAGAAGAGCGCTTTGCAACCATTGTCGAGGAACTGCTTGGCAATCCGGGCGTCACTCCTCCATCAGAAGGAAGGGCGTTCGGCTCATCAGGACTGAAAATTCACAATAAAATCTTTGCCATGCTCGTCAGGGGCAGGCTCGTACTCAAACTCCCGAAGACTCGCGTGGATGCGCTCATTGCCTCTGCAGACGGGGAACGCTATGATCCTCGTCATGATGGTCGGCTCATGAAAGAATGGATAACCCTTGAACCAACTTCTGAAGAGGAGTGGCTCGCTCTGTCGAGAGAAGCAATGGAGTTTGTGGCCTCAAAAGGTTGAGGTCACAAAGATTAACCAAAGCCTACCGGCAAAGATACCAACCCACGCAGCGAATAGTTCGGGCGAAATACGGGCGTGTCACCCACGAGCCTGAGGTCTGGCAACCGCCGGATGATTGTCTCGAAGGCAACCTGGCTTTCCAGGCGCGCCAGAGCCGCTCCGATACAAAAGTGAATGCCATAGCCAAAACCCAGCGAGCGCGCGGCAGGGCGGTTGATATCCAGCCTTTCAGGGTCGGGAAATTTTTCGGGGTCGCGATTGGCCGCTCCCACGAGCAAATAGATTGAGCTATCCTGTGGGATGGTTACGCCTCGCATCGTCACCTCTTGCAAGCTGCGGCGCGCCAGCATATGCACCGGACTGACATAGCGTAAAAGTTCTTCGACAGCCGCCGGAATTTTGGTGGGGTCGTCTCGCAATTGCGCCAACTGCTCCGGGTTTTGCAACAGGTTATACGAGCCAACACCTATCAGGTTAGCGGTTGTCTCGTGACCCGCAAAGAGCAAGAAATTAGTGGCGATGACGATTTCATCCTCGCTCAACATATCGCCGTTTTCTTCGGCCAGCGCCATCTTCGTCAGGAGGTCTTCGCCGGGATGTGTGCGTCGTTCTGCGATCAAGCTTTTCAAATAGGCGGTCACATCGGCGAAAACTCCGGCCAGCCGGGGCCAGACCTGCGGTCCGGTGAACAGGATCGTCGCCACAAATTCATTGATGGCCTCAGAACTTGCCCGAATATACGGTCGCCCGCTTCTGGGAATGCTCAACAAATCCAGGATCACATTCGATGGTAAAGGATAGGCCAGGTCGGCCACGAGATCCATGCTGCCTTCCGCCAATCGCTGGTCAATCAGTTCATCAACCAGCTTTTGCACGGTTGGCCGGAACGCTTCTATCATGCGCGGGGTAAAGGTTTTCATCATCAAGGTGCGCTGGCGCGTATGCCCAGGTGGGTCCATGCCCTGCAAGTTATAGGCCAGAAAGGGAATAATCTGTTTGAGGTATTGACCTGACGAATCATCACTCCCAAAACCGAACATTTCTGGCGCCCGGGACCAGACATCGGAAGAAAAACGCTTATGGTCGGAGAAAACCATGTTCACATCGTCGTATCTCGTCAGCGTGAAGCAGTTGAACATGGGATTCCAGTACACTGGATAGTGTTCTCTAAGATAGGCATACGCCGGATAAGGGTTCTGCATGGTTGCAAAGAAATTATCAAGTTCCAGGCTCGTTTCCTCGATCATGCTTTTCCTCCATGTCCTGATTGACTTCTTCTCTATATTTGAGTATATGACCGGTTGCCCGGTTGCGCAAGAGCAGACGGATCTGGCTCAGGATAGTTTAACACGCCACAAACGGGCCAGGCTGAGTAAAAGAAATCTTAGAAGTTCATGAGTAAAGTAAATGGATTAGATAAAATTGTATCATTTACATAGAGCAAGTCCGTACTTAATAAAGTACCCTTAACTGTGAGGTGCAGTATAAAAGAAGATGATGGGAGCGCTTTATGGATGCCGGCCAGCCTACCGGGTTCAATATACCGCCAGAACAATTCATTTTACCGGAAAGAGTGACCGTGCGAGACCCGCAGGGGAGTCAGTATGTTATAGAAAGGGTTTTGGGGAAAGGGGAATTCGGAGCTATCTACCTGGTAAGGGAACGAGATCAGAAGCAGCGCGTGTTTGCTCTTAAAGAAGTAATCGATCCAGATCAGGATGAACGCAAGCGCTTTGCGTTTGAAGCTGAGGTGCTTAGACGGCTAGATCATCGCGCATTGCCGCGCATGTATCGCGTGTTCGAGAATGCCAGTCTCAAAAGAATCTATTTGCTCATGGATTATATCGAGGGGAAGAATCTGGAGGACTTAAAGGGAGAGCAGCCGGGAGGGTGTTTTTCTTTGCCGGTTGTAATGGCCCTGATGCCTCCCATCGTAGATGCGTTGATCTATCTGCACGCACAAAACCCGCCGGTTGTACATCGAGACATCAAGCCTGCGAATATAATCCTGCCGTTCAGCGGGGAAGCGATGCTGGTTGGATTTGGGTCGGCGAAAGAATATGTGCCTGACTCGACTACTCCCATTTTAGGGCATCGTTCCCCTGGCTACGCGGCTCCCGAACAATACAGGAAGGGAACCAGCCCTGCAACAGATATGTATGGTCTGGGAGCTACACTCTATGCGCTTCTGACGGGCATTACTCCTGTAAATGCGCCGTTCCGTGTTACAGAGAATTGGGCGACGCGAGTTGATCCAGTTAAACCGGCCAATCTGCTCAAACCTGAGATTCCAGTAGCGGTAGCCCAGGCTCTCCAGCAGGCTATGGCAATCAGCGTTGCAGATCGATTTAAGACGGTCGAGCAATTCTGGCAAGCGTTAAAGGTACATGGAATGCAATATACTCCGTATGCTGATACGATAACTAAGCCGCAAGCTCCTCATCCTGAGCGCGTTCTAGTTGATAGCAATGCACAGCCTTCGCAGCAAGCGCAACCGGCTGCTGTTTCCAAAAAAGGGGGAGCATTACGTCTGTGCGCCGTTCTCTTTATTCTTCTGGCGATTGGAACGGGTTTCTTCTTCTATGTACGGGGCTATACCCTCCTCCTTCTCTGCTCCCTGAGTGTATTTCTGCTCGCACTCGGTGGGCTGTAAATCAGTGTGATAATGCACAGGTTGAACCCCCGTTCTGGTAGAGGGCGATATGGGAGACGCACTTAAGAAGAAGCTCAATCCTACGATCAAGCGTTTCAAGCCGGGCGCACTATTATAATCGTGCAAACCGGTGAACGCCCCTGGGAAGCATTTGAAATTCTCAAGCGGAACTGTAACGATAGCGACATACCTGATCCTAAAAGCGTGAGAACGAACGATCCAGAAGCAACCGTCAAACTCGAATCACCGGAAAGCAAGTAGCAAAAGAAAGCTCATAAAAGCCACAGGCGCTTTTCATGCTTTCAAGCCCTGATGATTACCCATACGTCAGCAAGACTATGTGAATGAGGTCAATAGACTCAGGTTGCCACGGAGATCCTTCGCTGCGCTCAGGATGACAATGGCGAGGTGCCGAGGGCTGCGCCACTCAGAATCTCGCTCCACGGAGATCCTTCGCTGCGCTCAGGATGACAATGGCGTGGCTGTCACCCTGAGCGCAGCGAAGGGTCTCGTTGCATTATCGGTAATTACCAGTCAAGACGACTTGACTGGTGATAGGCTGCGAGAGCGCGCTCAATAAAGGCGTCCGTGCTGCCCAGATACCACGCCGGATCAAGTGCACTCGCAATCTCTTCAGGAGAAAGGACGGCGCGCACCCCACCATCATCCAGAGCAACCTGGCGCAAGTTCTTGCCTGATCCCGGGACCCTGTTACAAAGGGCCTGCGTGATGCGATACGCCTCCGGTCTGCCCACCTTTGAAGCAAGCGCCATTGTCAACGCTTCGGCCATAATCAATCCACCGGTTTGATCGAGGTTAGCTTTCATGCGCGCCGGGTCAATCTCCAATCCGGCGACCGCGCCTCGCACTCCTTCGACCGCGCTGGCCGTGAAACAGAACAGGTTGGGAATGGCGACCCATTCAGCTTGCCAGCCTCCTACGGCGCGTTCGTGCTCTTGCGTCATCGCGGAGAGGATGACCGGCACCACGCCAATTGCCAGCCGCGCCGAGGCCATAGCGCTGGTGGCGTCAACCGGATTGTGCTTCTGTGGCATGGCGGACGAGCCACCCTTGCCCGGTGCCGCGCCCTCCGACGCCTCGCCGACTTCGGTTTGCGCGAGCAGCGCCACATCGTTCGCAATCTTCGCCATCGCGCCAGCCACAACGCCGAGAGCCGAGGCAATCTCAGCCACGCGGTCTCGCTCGGTATGCCAGGGCAGATTCGGCATGGGTAGGCTGAGTTCTCCGGCGAGCAGTTCTACCACCAGCAAACCTTTATCCCCGAAAGAGGCCAGCGTTCCGGCAGCGCCGCCCAATTGTACGGCCAACGCCTTGTCTCGCCGCTCGCGCAGCGCGTGTACCTGGCGCGTCACCAGAGCCAGCCAGCGCGCGGCTTTAAGCCCGAACGTGATCGGCAAGGCTTGCTGTAAGAGCGTGCGTCCAGCCATGAGGGTGTGCCTGTGTTTTTCAGCAAGAGTCGCGCAGGCCGCGCATATATCCAGCAGTCCAGTTATAAGAAGATCAAGTCCATCACGCATCTGGAGCATGAGGGCTGTGTCGATAGCGTCCTGGCTTGTAGCCCCCCGGTGGACGAACTTCCCCGCCTCCCCCTCGACTTGCGCGGTCAGCATACGCACCAGCGGAATAGCGGGAGTGCCAGCTACAGCAGCTTCACGGTAGAGAGTCGCCGCATCGAATAGCTCTTCCCTGCAACAGGCCGCGATGACGCTGGCAGCCTCCTGCGGGATAATGCCGGCACGGGCTTCCGCTCTTGCGAGCGCGGCCTCGAAGGCCAGCATACCGCGCACATGCGCTCGCGGTGCAAAAGCGGCGGACATGGACGGCGTGCTGAACAATGCGTCAATCGACTCGGCCATAGAGTGTTGCTCCGTCACACGTTAAAAAACGCGGTCTCGCCCCTACCCTGAAGGATAATATCAAAGCGATAGATGGTTGTCGCATCGTTGGACGCATCGTTGGACGCATCGTTGGACGCATCGTTGGACGCATCGCCGGACGGGTTGGCGGACGGGTTGGCGGACGGGTTGGCGGACGGGTTGGCGGACGGGTTGGCGGACGGGTTGGCGGACGGGTTGGCGGACGCGATAAATCGCGTCCCTACATCGCGCCTGGCTATTAACGTTGCCCTGCGCTCGTCAGGGATACTCTGTAAAATTGGATCGCTAGCATTGGTCGGCTCGTCTGCGAAGTACAGGCGCGTCACGAGATGATTCAACAGACCGCGCGCGAAGATGGTGACGACGATGTGCGGCGCTTGCCACCGCTGCGCGTTGAATGGAACAGGGCCGGGCTTGATGGTCTCAAACCAGTAGCTCCCGTCCTCTGCGGTGCCAGAGCGACCAAACCCGGTGAAGTCGGAGTCCAACGGCGCTGTCCCGGCATCATCCGGGTGGTTGTAGCGGCCATGCTCGTCCGCCTGCCAGATCTCAACCAGAGCATCCGGCACGGGCGCTCCGTCGCCATCAAAAACGCGCCCCTCGATGCGTATGCGCTCGCCAACGGTTTCTGGCCCTGCCAGCACGTTGCGGCACGCATCCTCGCGCAGCAGGCAGGGCGCGAAAAATGGGCCAACCGTCTGCGAACCGGTCAAAAGAAATGTACTCATATCTTGCCTCTCCCGCCTTCACAATTTCACAGGCTCAAATGGCGTGGCATATGGCCCGCGCACTACGATGTCCCAGCGATAGCCGAGCGCCCATTCTTGTTCGGTCACAGTATGGTCATACGCGGCGATCAGGCGCTGGCGCGCTGCCTCCGTCGGCACAGACTGCATGATGGGATCGATGCTGTGCAGCGGATCACCGGGAAAGTACATCTGCGTCACCAGGCGCGACAGGGCCGACGGCCCAAACACCGAGAAATGGATATGCTCTGGTCGCCATGCATTGGGATGGTTCTTCCAGGGATACGCCCCCGGTCGAATGGTCAGGAAGCGGTACACCCCTTCTTTGTTCGTCAAACAGCGGCCAATACCGAGGAAGTTGGGATCGAGCGGCCCCGGCCATTGATCTCGCTTGTGCAGGTAGCGGCCCGCAGCGTTGGCCTGCCAGATCTCCAGCAGCGTGTTCGGCACAGGCTCCCCGTGATCGTCGAGCACGCGGCCAGTCACGATGATACGCTGCCCGATGGCCTCGCCACCAGTCCCGGCATTGCGCGTAAGATCGGCATCCTCAGGTG
>DAHVFL010000180.1 GCA_027316975.1 Chloroflexota bacterium
GTACTGGCCTGCTCGCTCACCGGAGAGGATCTGGCAGCGCGCGGCGAGGTCGTTCAACCGCTCATGGCATCGTACCAAAAATTGCAGGAACTTGAGGACGGCTACGCCTTCCAGTTTCCAGGCGAACCAGCCTGGATTCAAAGGCTGGTAGAGTTCATTGCCGAAGAAAGACAATGCTGCCCCTTCTTCACCTTCGAACTGCAATATGAGCCAGATCTGGGGCCAATCTGGCTGCGCCTGCGAGGAAGCGCAGAAATCAAAGCCCTGTTGCGCGATCAATGGCTCACCCAGCTCTAACCGATTGAGGAAGAGTGACAGCCGAATGCAAGTCGCATACACGGGCGAATAGGTTCGAGGGCGGCGCAAGCGCCCCCACCGCCCATCCCAACCTCTCCCGCCCCTACATGACCACTACTGTAGGGGCGGGGGTTGGGCGGATGATGGGTGGGGGCGCTTGCGCCGCCCTCGAACCCCAAAAGTAGGGTGCGATAAACTCACTACCTATTCGCACCAAGTTAAGAATTGCAGAGTGTAAGGAAAGAAGGGAGATGACAAAGCAAGGCTTGATCTGACATGATACACATGAAATCTAGAAGCGTGATCGTGCCAGAAAGGAGCCTTGTGATGACCAGTGTAGCATATGTGGAGAAGCACCTGCGCCACATCCTGGAAGAGCGAGCCACTGTGCTCGCGCGAGAGCCGGGGTGTATTGTGCGGCAACGCAAATTCACGGGAGCGGCTCTCGTGCACACGTTGGTGTGTGGCTTTGGGCAGCAGCCGCATGCCAGCTTAGAGCAATTGGCCTCGACCGCCCAGATGCGCGCGGTCTCCGTGACAGATACAGCGGTGCATGATCGTTTTACAGAGCAGACGGCGCAGTTGTTACAGCGGGTGTTGGAAGAGATGAACGAAGTGGCGGTCGAAGCGGCGCAGCCGGTGCCGCTCGCGCTGCTGCGACGCTTTGCGGCGGTCTACTATGAGGATAGCACGACGATGGTGCTGCCCGATGAGTTAGCCGCGCAGTGGCAGGGCTGTGGCGGCACACAGGCGCATACCCAGGCGGCAGTCAAGGCGCATACGCGGCTTGATCTCAAGCGTGGACGCCTGTGGGGACCCAGCTTGACGCCTGGGCGCACCTCGGATCGCCAGAGTCCGTTCAACGCGCTGCCGACGGTGGACAACAGCCTGTTCATCGGGGATCTGGGGTACTTTAGCGTACCGCGCATGATGCAACGACACGCGGGCGGGGGGTACACGTTGACGCGCTTGCTGAGTAGCACGGCGCTCTTCACGCCGGAAGGCGACGCGCTGGTGTTGTCGCTGATCCTGCCCAAAGAGGTGGGGCAGCTCAAAGAACTGGAGGTGGTGGTGGGCAGTCGGCGGCGGCATCCCATGCGGCTGCTGCTGTTGCGCGTGCCGCAGGAGGTCGGCGACAAGCGGCGCCAGAACTTGCGCGAGGAGGCGCGGCGGCGGCAACAGGAGGTCTCGGCTGAAGCGTTGTGGCTGGCTGACTGGACCGTGCTGGTGACGGATGCGCCTGCCACGCTGCTGCGGGCGCAAGAGGCGTTGGTGCTTTTGCGCGAACGCTGGCAGCTGGAACTGTTGTATAAAGTGTGGAAGCAGCACGCCCAGGTGGATGAGTGGCACACCGCCAACCCCTGGCGCATCCTGTGCGAGTTGTACGCCAAACTGATTGGGGTGCTGCTGCAACACTGGCTCATCGTGCTCTTCGCCTGGCACGACCCGCAGCGCAGTCTGGTCAAACTCGCCCAGGTCTGCCGCGCGGTCGGTGGGAGCATCATGGAGGCGCTGGGCGGCTTTCGCTCGTTGCGCTCAGCGCTGCGCCTGATCCAGCGGCGCATGCGCTCGGGCTGTCAGATGAATACGCGCCGCGCCCACCCCAATTCCGCTCAGCTTCTGGAAGCTCAAGCGGTCGAATGGGCCTTAACTTGGTGCGAATAGGGTGCGATAAACTCACTACCCACAATTGAACACAACAAAAAGGACATACGATGTTGACCGATAAAACGCCCAAAAGTGAAGTCGTCATTGCTTGCGACCCGAATGCTGTTCCCGCCGATATGCGTGAACAATGGGTCGAAACTGGAACTCAAGTGTATGCGTCCGTGCTGGAAGTACAGGACATAGCAGGCGGGTATGCATTTCGCCTGCCTGCCGACTCGGCCATGCTGCTCAAAGTGGCCGCATATATCTCCAATGAACGGCTCAGTTGCGCGTTCATACACTTTACGCTAGAAGTTGAGCCGTATGGCGGACCCTTCTGGTTGCGTCTGACGGGCGGCGTAGGCGTCAAAGAGTATATGCGATCCGTATTTGAAACGCACGACTTGCTCAACGAGCGCGTTGCCAGAGCTGCTGGCCTGCGCTAGCCGTGCTGCCCTGCCGTAAGACGCGCCTTGCTTATACCGTTGTGCTGTTAATAACCCGCGTCGTTCTCAAAAGTATTAACAATCATGCTATAGCCTTCGTATCCTAAAAGTGCAGGGAAGAGGGGGGCTTGCCCCACCTTGCACTTTAGGCTATAGTGATTGCGAATACATCTTATTTTCAGGTGAGAACTATGACAACAACACAACGCAACAGCATCCATTTCGGATTGGTGCTGCATAATCATCAGCCGGTCGGCAATTTCCCCTGGGTATTTCAACAGGTGTACGAAGAAGCGTACCTTCCCATGATAGAGGCTCTGGAACGCCATCCTGGCGTGCGTCTTTCGCTGCATTACACCGGCTCGCTGCTCGATTGGATGCAAGAAGCGCAGCCAGCCTTTTTGCAGCGTATCGCGGCCCTGGCCGAGCGCAAGCAGGTTGAGATGGTCAGCGGTGGCTACTACGAACCTATCTTGCCCTCTATTCCCGATAGCGACAAACTTGCGCAAATACGCCGCCTCTCGGAGCGCATCGCGCGCGATTTTGGCACACCGGCGAGCGGTATGTGGATCGCTGAGCGCGTCTGGGAGCCGGGCCTGTCGCGCCTGTTGCGCGAAGCAGGCATCGAATGGACCATCCTGGACGATGTGCATTTCAAGAACGTCGGACTGGAGGATAGCGATCTGTACGGCTACTACGCCACGGAAGATCAGAGCAGCGTGCTGAAGGTGTACGCAACGAGCAGGTCGCTGCGCTACACCATTCCCTGGAAACCAGCCTCCGATACCATCGAAACATTGCGCGCGCTGGCAACGCCCGGTGGCAGGCGTATCCTGGTGATGGGCGACGATGGCGAGAAATTCGGGAGCTGGCCCGATACACACGCATACTGCTGGGGATCAGGCGACTATTCAGGCTGGGTCGAAGAGTTTTTCACCCTGCTGGAGCGAAATAGAGACTGGCTGCACACCACACCGCTCGGAGAGTATGCGCGTCACTACCCGGCGCTGGGGCGTATCTACATCCCCACCTCCTCGTATATCGAAATGACGGAGTGGGCCTTGCCACCCGAAAAATCGTATGCGTTTGATAAGCTGCTGCGCAAGCTCGAAGACGAACATCGCGACGACATCTTGCAATTTATGCGCGGCGGCTTCTGGCGCAACTTCCTGGTGCGCTATAGCGAGGTCAATAACCAGCACAAGAAAATGCTGCGCGTCCATGACGCCGTCTACAGGGCAGGCGCGAGTCAGGAAGCCGGCATCGTAGACCTGTGGAAGGCGCAGGCCAATGACACCTACTGGCATGGCCTTTTCGGTGGAGTGTACACCGGCCATATGCGTTCCGCCATCTACCATCACCTCATCAAAGCCGAAAATGCCGCAGACGCCCTTACCATGGGCACGGAACCATGGCAGCGTTTGGAGTTCACCGACTTTGATCGCGATAGCCAGGACGAATTGCTCATCGAGGGCAACCGTCAGAACCTGTACATCGACCCGCAGCGCGGCGGCACGCTTTTTGAATGGGACATGCGGCGCAGTATGCACAACCTGCTGTGCGTCATGACACGCCGCGAAGAGGGCTATCACCAGGTATTGCGCGATTTCGAGCGAGAACGCCGCGCCACCGCCGCGCAACAGGCAGCCAGTCGCCAAACGCAAGAACCCGTCACACCACACAACGCCGTTAAAGCCAAAGAGCCAAATCTTGACCGCTACCTGGTGGTTGATCGCTACAGCCGCGCCAGCCTGGTCGATCATTTCTTCGATGCAGGCACCAGCCTGCAGCTTTTCGCGCAGGCGCAATTTGAAGAATATGGTACCTTCGTCGAACAGCCCTACGAGGTGAGCGCCGAACAAGACATCGGCGGCATCACCGTGATATTACGACGCTATGGCCTTGTGCGGCGAGCAGGCGCGCTCGGCCCTATTCCCGTGCAACTCACCAAATCACTTCGTATCCCCTCCGACGAAGAGAAGCTGATCGTGCGCTACCATATCGCCAACAAAGGGCAAACGCGCCTGCAAACCCGTTTCGGCTGCGAATGGAACTTCCACCTGCTGGGCGGCGGCGCGAACGAGCAGGCATACTACCGCATCGATGGACACACGCTGGAGAACAGCCATTTCGATAGCACGGGCGAAACGCCGGAGGTACGCTCCTTCCACATCGGCAACACCTGGATTTCACAGGACATCGGCTTTACCCTCAGCGAAGCTGCCACCCTCTGGCGTTTCTCCATCGACACCGTCACCGGTTCCGAAGCCGGCTTCGAGCGCAACCACCAGGGAAGCTGCCTGACCCTACTCTGGCCCTTGCTGCTCGAAGCTGGACAGGACTGGCAAGTAGAATTGGCTTGCTCTTCTTTACTCAACCCGGCTCGCGGGACTTTATCGCCCTGAGCATCGGGGCGGCGCTCGGCTTCGTGGTGGTGTACGGCCTGTTGACGCTCCAATTCTGGGCATTCTGGTTCACAGCAGTATACGAGTTGATGGCGATTGCCTACGAACTCTACTTGCTGACACAACCCGAATATAGAAACCTGCATCTATTTGGCCCCCTCTTTGGCATCCTCCTGAGTGCCGTCACGCTCGGCTACATCTTCCTTGACCGCTCCGTCAAACCCGTCTTCCGTAGATCTGCATCCTTCCGGGTGAAAAACGAGGGTGAGGTGTAGGGACGCGATTTATCGCGTCCGCCAACGTCACAGCTTGTCCCATACGGACGCGATAAATCGCGTCCCTACACCTCACCCGGAAAGATGCAGAGCCTTTGCCTCTCACCCACTCATCCACGCTCCATATGGTGTATAATTACCTACACCGCTAGAGAGACGAGAACGAGAAAATTGCCAAATCCCTGCAAGGAGTAACAGAGTGCAACTCTCCAATTTAATAAACAACCTGCCCCCCTACCACTTTGCGAACGCGAAGAAGAAAATAGCCGACCGGAAGGCTGCCGGAGTTGACGTAATCAGCCTCTCCATGGGCGATCCCGACCTGCCCGCGCCCCGGAACGTCATTGATCGCCTGTGCCAGGCCATGCAGGAGACGGAAAACCACCGCTACCCCGAATATTTTGGTATGCGCCCCCTGCACGAGGCTTTCGCGGCCTGGTTCAAGCGCCGCTTCGACGTGGAGCTTACTCCTGAACGCGACATCTTGCCCCTGCTCGGCTCAAAAGAGGGATTAACCTACGTTGGCGCGGCTGTCCTCAACGCCGGGGATATTTCGCTGGTACCCGACCCCTACTACCCTGTCTACGTCACCGCCAGCGCCACCGTAGGCGCGATTCCCTATATGCTGCCGCTGCGCGAGCAAAACGGCTACCTGCCCGACCTGGAAAGCATCCCGGCGCATGTGCTGGCAAAAGCTCGCCTGCTCTGGCTAAACTACCCCAATAACCCGACGGCGGCCTGCGCCGGCCCGGCCTTCTTTGAACACGCCGTCGCTTTCGCGCGCCACCACAACCTGGTGATTATTCATGACATGGCCTACGCCGAAGTCTATTTTGACGATCAGCGGCCCATGAGCATCCTGCAAGTGCCGGGAGCCAGCGAAGTTGCCGTCGAACTGCACTCGTTGAGCAAGACCTATAACATGGCCGGTTTCCGCGTGGGGATGCTGGTTGGCAACCCGGAGCTTGTCAGCGCCGTTGGACGCCTGAAAAGCAACATCGATAGCGGCATGTTCCGGCCAGTGCAATACGCGGCTATCGAGGCGCTTAATTTGCCAGCATCCTGGCTCGCAGAGCGCAACGCTATCTATCGCCGCCGCCGCGATCTGCTCGTCGAAGGCTGCAACGCGCTCGGTATGCGCGCCCATAATACCACCGCCGGGCTATACATCTGGGCCGCGACACCTGATGGCTACAGCGCGCGCGATTTCACCACCTGGCTTTTTGATAAAACCGGCGTTTTCTTGACCCCTGGCACAAACTTTGGCGACGCGGGCGAAGGATACGTGCGTATCTCAATAACCGCGTCTGAAGAGCGTATCGCGACCGCCCTGCAACGTATGAAAGAAGCGTTACGATGATCGCTACCCCGGTCAACGCCTGGCATCTCTCGCTCAATCGAGATATCTGCAACGACGCGGAGGCCGGGCTGAACCATGAATGGCTTGCCACCAATGGCCTGGGTGGATACGCCGCCGGAACCATCAACGGGGCCACCACCCGCAGCTATCATGGCCTGCTGGTAGCCGCGCTGCGTCCACCAGTCGAACGCTATATGCTGGTCACGAAGATCGACGAAGAGGTAGAAGTCGCCCTCGAGCGCAGCCAGCCGCACATCTATAAGCTGGGCGTCAATGAATACCAGGATGGCACCCTTGACCCGCGGGGTCATACCTATCTCGAAAGGTTCGCCCTTGATGGCGACATCCCCATTTTCATCTACCAGCTAAACCCACATATCACGCTGGAAAAGCGCGTCTGGATGGAATACGGGCAAAATACGACCTACGTCCAATACGAAATGCGCCCCATTCTCGACGAAGAGGCCAGCAAAGCCACCATTACGCTGCATCTCCTGCCCTTCTGTCTCTACCGCGATCACCACGCCACCACGCAAGGGTCAAATGACTGGCGTTTCCTGGTTGATATCGAGAGGAATAGCATCCGCGTGCGCGCTGACAACAACGCGCCTACCTGCCGCCTGATCGCCAATCCTGCCGCCCGTTACTCCCAGACAGGCTGGTGGTACTGGCATGTCTTGCATCGCCGCGACCGGGAACGCGGCTTACCCTCCGTAGAAGATGTCTACCAGCCCGGCATATTTCATATCCCGCTCGCGCCTGGCAAACCCGTCACGCTGGTATTGAGCGCGGAACAGGAACTGCCAAAACAATTTGGCGCGGCCAGGCACGAAGAAGCTGTCACGCAAGCCTACCAGCGCCACCAGCGCCGCATCAAACAACTGCTCGACATCGCGGACCGCAACACTACCAACCTGCCGCGCAAAGACCCCGTCTTCGCTCGCCTGGTGGTCGCCGCCGATCAGTTCATCGTCGTGCGTCCCGAACCCGGCGCAACGGGTAACAGCTTAAAACTAACCCCCGACCGCAAAACCGTCATCGCCGGCTATCCCTGGTTCACCGACTGGGGGCGCGACAGCATGATCTCTTTGCCCGGCCTGCTGCTCTGCACCGGCAGGTACAGCGAGGCGCGCGGGCTGCTCAAAGCCTTCGCCACCTATACCCACCAGGGGCTGATCCCCAATCGTTTCCCGGACAAGGGCGAGGCTCCCGAATACAACACCGCCGACGCTACCCTGTGGATGTTCCAGGCGCTGAACAGTTATACCAGCATCACCCACGACTGGTCGCTGGTCAAGGAACTCTACCCCACCCTCTCGGACATCATCGAGTGGCACAAACGCGGCACGCTCTATACTATCGGTGTAGACCCCGCCGATGGTCTGCTCCACGCGGGCGCGCCGGGCGTGCAGTTGACCTGGATGGATGCCAGAGTAGACGATTGGGTCGTCACGCCGCGCCGTGGCAAGCCTGTCGAGGTAAACGCGCTGTGGTATTGCGCGTTGCGCTGCATGGAAAGTTGGGCCATTCATCTCTCATACGACGCGCTGGAATACGCGCAGCTACTTACCCTGGTGCGTGAGAACTTCGCGCGGCGTTTCTGGTACGAGGAAGGCGGCTACCTCTACGACGTGATTGACGTTGACGGCATCGCGGGTCACAACGATGCCGCGCTGCGCCCCAACCAGTTGCTCGCCGCCTCTTTGACCACGCACCTGCTCAGCGAGGTGCAGACCCGCGCCATGCTCCAGAAAGTGACCGCTGCCCTGCTTACACCCATGGGATTGCGCACGCTCAGCCCGCGAGACCCGGCCTACCGCAATCGCTTCAACGGCAAGCGCGAAGAACGCGACGCCGCCTACCACCAGGGCGCTGTCTGGCCCTGGCTGATAGGCCCCTACGTTGACGTACATTTGCGCCTCTACAATGACTGTTTGAAACTGCTGCCTCTCCTGCAACCCCTGGTGAAACACCTCTGGGATGATTGCGTTGGCTCGATCTGCGAGGTAGCCGAACCCGATGCGCCGTTCGCGCCCGGCGGGTGTTTCGCGCAGGCATGGAGCGTAGCAGAATTACTAAGGGCGTGGCTGGCCGTCGCGGGATAAAGGAATAACCATGCTCCATACAGCACCATTGTCATTCTGAGCGCAGCACCATTGTCATTCTGAGCGCAGCACCATTGTCATTCTGAGCGCAGCACCATTGTCATTCTGAGCGCAGCACCATTGTCATTCTGAGCGCAGCACCATTGT
>DAHVFL010000181.1 GCA_027316975.1 Chloroflexota bacterium
GCTATAACAGTAAGTGGATGCGCGGGCAGCGTGGCCGCAAGCCACGCTGCCCGCGCATCCACTTACTTCAAGAAAAGGAGATCATTCATGCCACAGGCGAAGATCGGGGTCATTGGCGGCAGCGGACTCTATCGCATGGAGGGGATGACCGATGTGGAAGAGGTCGCGGTACACACTCCTTTTGGCGATCCGAGCGATGTGATTACGGTTGGCAAAGTCGAAGGCGTCTCGATGGCTTTTCTGCCGCGTCATGGGCGCGGGCATCGCATCTCACCCACCGAACTACCGGTGCGCGCCAACATCTGGGCCTTGAAAAGCCTGGGCGTCGAGTGGGTAATCTCGGTTAGCGCCGTTGGCAGCCTGCGCGAACATATCGCGCCGCGCGACCTCGTCATTCCCGACCAGTTGTTTGATCGCACCAGAAGCCGCGTGAACAGCTTCTATGAGGGCGGCATTGTTGTGCATTGCACTTTCGCCGATCCATTTTGCCCCATGCTGAGCGCGCTTCTGGTAGAATCGGCGCGCGAGCCGGGCAATGTCAAGGTGCATGAGGGCGGCACGTATGTCTGCATGGAAGGTCCGCTCTTTTCCACCAGGGCCGAGTCGCGCACCTACCGCAGTTGGGGCATGGATATCATCGGCATGACCGCGCTGCCGGAGGCCAGGCTGGCACGCGAGGCCGAATTGTGCTATGCTGTCGTCGCCTGTGCCACTGATTACGATAGCTGGCACGAATCGGAGGAATCCGTCACCGTCGAAATGGTGATCGGCAACCTCAGCGCCAACGTTGCCAGCGCCCGGCGCATCTTGCGCAGCGTCGCCCAAAAGATTCCGGCTGATCGCAGCGCCAATACCTGCGAATGTCCTTCGGCCCTGGCAACGGCCATTATGACCGATCACAGCAAGATTCCGCTCGAAGCCAGGGAGAAGTATAGCTTACTGATAGGGAAATATTTGTAGGGACGTGATTGATCGCGTCCGCCGTCCTCTAATCGTGAAAGAGCTATCAATTGGGAAAGGGAACAGGGACAATGGACAATTATCGACCTTACGACCCGCGAGAGCCGCAGCAGCAACAACAGGCTCAATGGCAAGCTCCACAACAACAGTCGTGGCCGGGGCAACAACCGCAATGGCAGCAGCCTCCCTATCCGGGGTCGGAACAACAACCGCAATGGCAGCAGCCACAACAGCCATGGGCGGGGCAGCAGCCTCAATATGCAGTACCGACGCCGATGATGGGATTGGGTGCGCAGAAAAGCTGGATTGTGACGGTACTGCTCTGCCAGTTTCTGGGGACGCTTGGCGTGCATCGCTTCTACACAGGGCGTATCGTCAGCGGGGTCTTCATGTTGCTGACCTTCGGCGGCTTCGGCATCTGGACACTCATCGACCTGATTATCATCATCACCGGGGGTTTCACAGACAATTATGGCCGCCCACTCGAGCATCAGCCGGTGATGGGGGGAAATAAAAGCTGGGTAACAACGGCATTGTTATGCCTGTTTCTGGGGACGCTTGGCGTGCATCGCTTCTACACGGGGCACATTGTCAGTGGCATCTTCATGTTGCTGACCTTCGGGGGCTTCGGTATCTGGACGCTTATTGATCTGATTATGATCTACACGGATAGCTTCAAGGATGACATGGGTCTGCCTTTGACTCGCATGGCGCCTGTGGGGTCAAACGTGTATATGCGCAACTACCAGGTTCAGGGCTAAAAAACAATTGACATCTGCCCGCCGCAGGAGTACAATAGAGGTGTTCCGCAGAGAAAAATGGGAACAGGCCGGTTTTCTTCCGGTCCTGCCGATCGGCGTAATCGGGTCCTGCGCGGCAGATGTCTATGAACCCCGCCAGGTTCGTGAGGAAGCAACGGTAAATGGACCTCTCTGGGTGCCGTAGGGCAGCCTGATTGCGCTGATCGGCAGGACCGGGCGAAAATCGGTTTTTTGTGTTCAGAAGCTCATCACTCCGGCGGGAGTTCGAGACCCGTCAACTGGCAGGCAGGCGGGAGTCGCACCATGACCTCACAATCACTCTACCGAAAATGGCGCTCACAAACATTTGATGATCTTATTGGTCAGGAACCAATCATACAGGCGCTCAAGAACGCCCTGAAAAGTGGCAAATTGAGTCATGCCTACCTGTTTACCGGCCCGCGTGGCACGGGTAAGACCAGTGTCGCTCGCCTGCTCGCCAAAACCGTCAATTGCGCGAACCCACATGATGGCGAACCGTGCAACGTATGTATGCAGTGTCGCGAGATCACGGCTGGCAATTCGCTCAATGTCATCGAGATTGACGCCGCCTCCAATCGGGGTATCGACAACATCCGTGAATTGCGCGATCGCGTTATGGTCCCCCCTTCTACCGGCAAATACAAAGTCTATGTGCTCGACGAAGCCCATATGCTGACCACCGAAGCCTTTAACGCCCTGCTCAAAACACTGGAAGAACCGCCGGAGTACGCTATTTTTGTGCTGGCGACCACCGACGTGCATAAAATGCTGCCCACCGTCATTTCACGCTGCCAGCCGTATTACTTCAAACGCATCACCACCCGCCACATCGTTTCTCGCTTACTCTACGTAGCGGAACACGAAGATGTCAAACTCGAACGCACGGCTGCTGAACTGATCGCCAGAGCCGCCGCCGGGGGAATGCGTGATGCGCTGAGCCTGCTCGATCAGGCCATTGCATACGCTGGCAGCGAGATTTCCGTGGTGCAGGTGCAGGCCATGCTTGGCATTGCCGATCCACGCGCCGTCGCTAAATTCATCACTGCTATCGCCGAACTTGATAGTTCCGCCGTGCTGCATCTCATCAACCAGCTTTCGGAGGATGGCGCCGACTTGCGCCAGCTTAACGCGCAGATCATGGAGAGCTGGCGCGCTGTGATGCTGACGAAGGCGGGCGCGGATACCGCCGCCATTCTCGACCTGACGCAGGAGGAGGTAGACGAGGTCAAGCAGTTGGCGCTGCGTTTCACGCTTGAAGAATTGACCGAGAGCGCGCGTATCTTCGCGCAAAACGATCTCGCGCTCAAGAATCAGGGGACGCCGCAACTCGGACTGGAAATCGCGGCCCTCGAATCCATCGAATTGCACCGCCGTCCCCGGTCTGGATCGATGCCAGTGGCAGCGCCTGCTTCTCTAGGACAATCCGCGCGTTCGGCTGCTCCTTCTTCCCCGCCGCCACCGCTTACCCCTGCTGATTACCCAACGCGAGCGGCGCAACCGGCCCATGCTCCGCGCAACGTGCCAGCCAGAGAAGCTGAGACGCGCCATGCTGCGCCAGAAGAAATACGCTCCACGCCAGACCGCCAGGAAACAACCAGCGGAATCGATGGAAGTAGTGAGCAGATCGCCTTAACCGTGCAGCAGGTAGCGCGTGCGTGGGAGAATGTACGCAAACGGACGAAGCAGAAGAGCGCACAACTGTTTGGATACCTTGCTTTTGTTACAGTGGTAAACATTGAAGGAACGGCAGATCAGCCCATCGTAGTGATCCAGGCTTTGAAAACATCATACTTGAAACATATCAGGGAGGCAAACCGCAACAAAGATCTGGAATGGGCGCTGCAAATGGAGTTCAATCTGCCCTCATGCCAGGTGCTACTGCTTTCCCCCGATCAATCACCATCTAACGCCGTTTCACAGGTTTCATCTACTAGCATTGGTGCGGCAGTGGCTCCTCAGCCCTCGGCGTATCGCGAACCTCCGTCCGCGAAACCGCCAACGCTGCATGAAGAGCAGCCAGCGAGCAGAGAAGTCCGGCAAGACCCACCCGCTGTTAATCTGTATGCCGCTTCTGGCGCGACGGATACAACTCCGCCTGCCAGGATGAACATGGTGAGAGAGAATAGCTCTGTAATGTCCAGAGAGACGCTTGAACAGAAAGTGCATCATGATCCTGTGATACAGGAGGTCATGCGCACCTTTTCGGCCAAAATTATCGATATTCATCCAAAGTAAGGAGCGAAAATTTTTCCATGAACATGCGTGAAATCCAGAAAATGCAGCAAAGACTCGTCAAAATGCAGGAGGAACTGGAAGCGACCCAGTTTACCGGCACCGCTGGAGGTGGCGCGGTGACGATCACCATGAGCGGCAAATTTGAAATCTCGGCTGTCAAGATCGATCCCGAAGCCTTTAATGCGGAAGATATCGTCGAACTCGAAGTGATGGTGCTGGCCGCCGCCAACGCCGCGCACGAGAAGGTGTCGGAAGCGCAGGCGAAGATGAGCAACGCGCTCACCGGGGGTATGAAAATTCCAGGAATGTTTTAACCTATGAGCAACATCGCAGCCCCGGTAGCCGCGTTAATCGAAGAATTTTCCAAATTGCCCGGTGTCGGCGTCAAGACAGCCCAACGCCTGACCTTCTTCGTATTGCGCAGTCCTACAGACCAGGCTCGCCGCCTGGCTGAAGCCATTATGCGCGTCAAAGAGAGCATCATCTACTGCTCGCGCTGTTTCAACATTACCGAAACCGATCCTTGCCTGATCTGTAGCAATCCGAGCCGCGATCAGGATATCATTTGTGTGGTCGAAGAGCCGCTGGACGTGCTGGCGCTGGAGAAAACGGGCGTCTACAAGGGCCTCTATCACGTGCTACACGGCGCTATCTCACCCGTTGAAGGCGTGGGACCGAAAGACCTGCGTATCGATGAACTGCTGCAACGTGTGGGCAGCGGCCCCGTGCGCGAGATCATCCTGGCGACCAACCCGAACTTTGAGGGAGAATACACGGCCAACTACATCCTGAAGGAACTCAAGCCCTTCAAGGTGCGTGTCACTGGCCTGGCTCGCGGCCTCCCCAACGGCGGAGACCTGGAATACGCCGACGAAGGCACCCTGGGCCGCGCCCTTGATGGCCGGCGCGACCTTTAAGGCAGGCAGGGTCTCTCATTCCTGGTGAAGTGTAGGGACGCGATGTATCGCGTCCGCTCGTGCCAACGCTCACAGGAAGCGGACGCGATACATCGCGTCCCTACACTTTATTCGGCGTGATGAGCGGCAAAATATCTTGACATATAGTTGGGAATATGGTACACTCGTTCTACCTTATACGGGTACAGGTGTAGGGAGAGTTTACCTGTTTCCGCTTTCGCGACACTGCCAGAGAATATATACCAGGGAAGCATCTGGTCTATTCTGTGGGAAAAGCCTACAGATGCGTTATTTCATGCCATAACGGGCGACGGGATATTCCCCTCCCCTTGAGGGGATCGGCAGCAAATTAAAAGGAGGTAAGCAGGGAAGTGAGGCGGGCATCCGGAATCCTCTACCCTGTGATTCAACATGCCATTAAGTAAGAAGGAAAAGTCTATGGTGGATCGAAGCAGTACGATTGTGTCTGCCGCCACAAGTGACCGGGAAAAAGCCATTGAGCAGGCGCTCAGCCAGATCGAACGCCGCTTCGGCAAAGGCGCGATAATGAAATTAGGCGATGTTTCCAAGATTCAGGTCGAAGTGATCTCAACAGGATCGATTGCCCTCGACCTTGCTCTGGGCGTTGGTGGTATCCCACGCGGGCGGATCACAGAAATTTATGGCCCTGAGTCTTCTGGTAAAACCACCCTTTGCCTGCATATCATCGCCAACGCGCAGCGCTCTGGCGGTTACGCGGCTTTTGTTGATGCTGAGCACGCGCTTGACCGCGCCTATGCCGCTCGCCTGGGAGTTGACACCACCAACCTCCTGATTTCGCAACCGGACACCGGGGAGCAAGCCCTTGAAATCGTAGATGCCCTGGTGCGCAGTAACGCGCTTGACGTGGTAGTGATTGACTCGGTGGCTGCGCTTACGCCGCGCGCCGAAATTGAGGGCGAAATGGGCGATACGCATGTAGGTCTGCAAGCTCGCCTGATGAGTCAGGCCATGCGAAAGCTGACCTCGGCCATCAGCAGCAGCAACACTTCCGTGCTTTTCACCAACCAGTTGCGCGAGAAGGTCGGCGTGATGTTTGGCAATCCAGAGACCACTTCCGGCGGCAAAGCGCTCAAGTTCTATGCCTCGGTGCGTCTTGATATTCGTCGCACCGATTCTATTAAACAGGGCCAGGATGTGATGGGCAGTCGCACCCGCGTGCGCGTCGTCAAGAACAAAGTCGCGCCCCCGTATCGCGTGGCCGAGTTTGACATTATGTATAGCGAGGGTATTTCGCGCGAAGGCGGCTTGATCGACCTGGGCCTGGAAATGGGCCTGGTCAAGAAGAGCGGTGCGTGGTTCAATGTCGGTGATATTCGCCTGGGCCAGGGACGCGAGAATGCCAAAGAATACCTGCGCCAGAACAGCGACGTTGCCTCTGCCATCGAGGAACAGATTCGCGGCAACATGGCCTCCTTCAAAATCGGAGAAGTCGTGAGTGTAGAGGAAGAAGACACCCTCGACGAGGAGTAAACAAAACAGGCAGAGAGCATGTGCAGGGCCGCGCCTTGCACATGCTCTCTGCCTGTTTGCCTGTTATTCTTCCGTCTCCAATTGCTGGCGCAATTTCTCTGCCAGTTGAGATTCTGGCAATGTAACGAGCGGTTTTTCTTCTTGCGAGAGAAGCGGCTCAAGCTTTTCATTTTGGATGGGTGGCGGGGACAGCGCTTCGGCGACGGGCTGCCGATCTCTCCAATAGGTGGCCAGCTCGGCGGGATCAACCGCGCCAATGCCCCCTATTTCTGCCTGGCGCATGGCCCAGCTCATCATCGCCTCATCTAACGGTATTTCGTATCCTGCTTTCTTGCTTAGCTCCCATTTGTGCCGCATGATGGCAAAATACGCATCGAGGGGGTCCTGGTTGTTGGTCAATACCTGGCGCAGCAAGAGTATGGCAGGCAGGTGATAGCGCTCGTACCAGTGGCGCGCAGCCTCCTCAATCGTTACTTTTCTTCCCAATTCTTTGCTCATAATGGCCTGGTGGCCGAGAATCGTATTGTAAAAGCGGCGCGCATAATGAAGAGGTACTTTGATTCCCAGCAACTCCCGAATCCGGCGCACGTACCAGCCGGGCGATACGCTTATAACCGTCTCGAAGGCATTGCTTCCCGCGTCGAGTAACGAAAAACCGAGCTTATTCAGTGACGCCAGCATTCGTGTGGCCTGTGGTAGGGTTGGGGTAATAGAATGCGAACCGATCTGCTCGTGTTCGCGGCGCAGCCAGCGATAGCGTCGTTCAAAGTAGCGGTAATCTCCTTCGTCCAGTAATTCCACATCTTCCTCTAAATTGCGCGCATGGCGCAGGTCCTCCGCCTGCCAGATAAGCGACTCATGGAACAGCTCCAAATCCTGTTCGCGCAGTCCTTTGCTTATTGGACCCTGAAAAACCTCTGCCGTTTCCGCGTCCGCCATAATAGCCATAATGCGCCGGCCATCAATGCGTATGAGGATATTTGCCAGCGACGGGTCGCCCCAGTATATGCCATGTTCGTGCAATTCCACCATCAGTACCGCCACAGCGCCCAGCAGGCGATGCTTGGTCTTCCTGTTGAATGGAAGGCGGAAAAGCAGGGAGTGTGGCATCACACGCGCGGCCAGGCGCGTCACGGTATACCCGCGGTCTCCACTGATGTATTGGGGCAGCCCACCAATCGCGGCGGATTCCAGGCGCAAAGGTGGCGCTGAAACGATCACCACTCCTACCGGACTGAGCGCGGGAATGCCGCGAAATTCAATATCGCGCAGGTTGTGAATTTCGCGCTCCGCCATATGCGGGGTGGTCTCTTTGATAGCGTAACGCACATCATTGCTTTCGATAAAAATTACCGGATGGCGTGACTCGCCGCGCCGGATGGAAAGCGTTACAATGCCCTGGCTTGCCCACTCTTCTAATGGGAGATGCCAGGGAAGGTGTTCAAGGCGGCGTTTGTCTGCCGCGCCCATCTGAAATTGTGGGAGGTCCCTGTGTATGGTCATACTTTCTTTATCTCAACCCGTGAATAATGCATTGCATTTCTCTCTTCATTATCTATCATACGAACTTTTCGCGCATCATGTCCAGCCTCAAGGCCTGGAGAGCAGCCATGTGGAGATAGTGGTTGTCATCCTGAGCGCAGCGAAGGATCTCAGTGCCCGATTAGTAGACCCTTCGCTGCGCTCAGGGTGACAAGATGAGGGCGATTATGGTTGTGAAAAACAAAAAAAGTAACTTCCTCAAAACTGAGATATAATACCATTCGATGAAATAATTATTCAGAGGAGGCATCTATGGGTACAGTCAGTTTTGATTTCAAGGGCGAAGTCGTCCTCGTCACGGGCGGCTCGCGCGGCCTGGGTCTGGAAATCGCGCACGCCTTCGGGTACGCGGGCGCGCAAGTGGTCATTACGGCGCGGCGCGAACAATGGCTGACCGAGGCCGAAAAATTCCTCAGAGATCGCGCCATCTCCGCCTATGCTATGACCTGTGATGTGGCCGACGCCTCCTCGGTGGAAAAGATGGCGCAGCAGGCGCTTGAGAAGTGCGGCAAAATCGATGTGCTGGTCAACAATGCCGGGCTGACATGGGGCGCGCCGGCAGAGAGCCATCCACTGGATCGCTGGCAGCAGGTCATCGACGCCAACATTACCGGCACCTTTCTGGTGTCGCAGGTCGTCGGGCGGCACATGCTCGAACGCGGCAAAGGCTCCATCGTCAACATCGCCTCCATCGCCGGTCTTGGAGGTGGT
>DAHVFL010000182.1 GCA_027316975.1 Chloroflexota bacterium
GTATAATACAGCGCCCCCGCCGCCTTCTATCCCACTCGCGACGCAACTCGGCAGACGCGCATTCGCCGGGTATGGAATGCCTGTCTCGCGCGCATCCTGGCTGATAGCCGACCAGCAAGCACAGGCGAATGCTCTGTATACGGCTACGAGAGATGATTTGACGCAGCGGGGTTTGCCAGGGCTGAGCTTGAACATGCCGCGCCTGGCCGAGCGCAGCTTCATGGTTGAAAAGAGAGATTATCTTACCGCCCATCGCGGCAGCGCCACCGTCTTCGTTTACATCGCCCCCGCCGGACGCGACCTGTACATCGCGCGCGCAACAACCGCGCAGACGCCACTCAGCCTTGTGCGAGTCGCCGTGCTTACTCTTTTGTTGATTTTGACGATCATTGGCCTGGCGCAAAGCGGTTCGCCCCCGGCTCTTACCGGCAGCTTCTCGTTGGGCGCGGCCATCTCTACCATCCTTATTAATTTCAGCTATCCGCTGCTGCTCTTTTTCCTGGTATTGATTGTGGCATCCCTGCTGGCCTGGCTCATACACGGCGATGTGGGCATGTACCTGCGCCCCGCCACACTGAACGACTTCCAGGCAGACGACGCCGCGCTGCTTGAGGAGGTGGTGGATACCAGTTTGAGAAGCGCCGCGCAAACGGCGGGCGTGGACGCGGGGAAGATCACGCCGTCGGGCCAGGGGTACAGGGTAAGAAGGCGGATACGATGGGTATGATAAATCATGGGATAGACGGGCATTTAGAAGAAGATAACCTTCGAGGTTCGGCATGACCCTAATACTGGAGGCGCTCGATTATAGCAGGCCCATTCAGCCGCTCTTCGAGCAGGCGACACGCGCCGGTTTCATTCACAGCATCTTTCCCAAAGCGCTCAATATCGTTGTGGATGATTCGCTCTTTGTACTGTTGAGCGCCGAGCTGGCAAGGATGCCAAACAGCGCGCGCCTGCCAGCGTCTATAATGGAACAGTTATACGCGAAGCTGAGTCCCGGCGCGGTGGTCCGCGTTGGTGATGGCACGCTCTCAATACCAATACGTGACCTTTCCATGCATCTTCCAGATAAGGCTGGCTGGGAGCCTGTGCCGGTGATTGCAGCGCATGGTTGGCGGCACGCAACAGTAACCAGGCACGCGCATTTGCTCGCCCGGCACCTTGCGCAGCGATCGCAACAGGACGGGTTGGCTCCCCTGGTGAAGCCGCTTCTTCTCCATCAAGAGACGCGGGAGACGCCGCTGGCTAAAATCGCGCTGCCACTGCTGCGCCTGCTGCTACAGGCCAGCCGGGAACGGGATTTGGCGAATGTGGAGAAGGCCGCGCGCGGGCTGGCCGGACTGGGACCGGGTCTCACGCCTTCGGGCGATGATACGCTGGGAGGTTTCACCGGAGTGTTGGCGTTAGCAGGTTCGCAATCGGGAATGGATAGAGAAGCGAACAAACACCTGGTAGAAGTGATTGCCAACGCTGCGCAACCGCGCACCACGCTATTGAGCGCAACACTGCTGGCACATGCTGCTCGTGGTGAGATGGCAGAACATGTGGGCGAACTGCTCATGGCTCTGACACTGCCGGGAGAAGAATCTGCAACGGTCCTGCAAGCGGCGGAGCGCGTGCTGGCATACGGCGCGTGTTCGGGCGGTGATACGTTATTAGGCTTGCTACTGGGGTTGCAGGCAGCAAGCATAGATCAGCACGTTGCCAGGGCGGGGACAAGCCCCGCCCCTCACTGGTAGGTTGTTTTGAGGAAAGGACCCAGACAGGTGGGAGGTGTCATCCTGAGCGCAGCGAAGGATCTCTCGCCATGCCGCACGCAGATCCTTCGCCGCGCTCAGGATGACACCTCTGGCGACTGCCTGTTTTACAAAACCTCCCGGTGAAAGGCAAGTCCCGCTCCTGCCCCGTTGCAGATGTCGAGGATAGATTAGCTCACCAATTACATTGGAGAAGACTATGGTAATACAAGCGCTGCTCAAGCGGAATACATATTATGATTCGATCACGCTTATGTCTGTGATCCAGTTCGTGAAGGAACAGACGGAGGTGGACGATGCCGGGGCAGTTATGGCGACCGGGGCGAACCTTGCATTGATGGAACAGGCAGAGCTGCTCCCCATCGCTTTTCTGGCGGAACTGGAGAAATCGCCGGGGCCGGAAGACTTGCTGATCTCCATACGAGCCAGCGACGAGGCCGTTGCGCAGGCTGCTCTGTTGTTCGCGGAACAAAAACTGGCCGCACCCGCTAAAAGGGATGTTGCGGGCAGCGTATCAACGCCAACGGCGCGTTCGTTGGAGATGGCGCTGCGGCACGATGCTTCCGCCAACCTGGCGGTGATTTCGGTGGCAGGCGAACATGCCTGGCTCGAAGCGGAGCAAGCTTTGCGCAACGGGCTACACGTCTTTCTCTTCAGTAACAATGTGTCGATTAAACAGGAACGACGTCTGAAAGTCCTGGCGGCAAGCAAGGGCTTGCTGCTGATGGGACCGGATTGTGGCACCGCCATCATCAACGGCGTGGGGCTGGGTTTTAGTAATGTTGTGCCGCGTGGGAGTATAGGTATTGTTGGAGCATCAGGCACCGGAATGCAGCAATTGACATGTCTCATCGCGGCGGCTGGTCTGGGCATTTCGCAGGCCATAGGCACCGGCGGACGCGACCTGTCCGAGGCGATAGATGGCATCATGATGCGCGCAGGGCTGGCGCTGCTGGCGCGCGACCCTCAGACGGAGGTGATCGTGCTGGTCTCCAAGCTGCCATCGAAGCGCGTTGCGCAGGCTCTGCTGGCAGAAGCTGCTCAATGCGCTAAACCGGTGGTAGCTATCTTCCTGGGCAAAGCGCCGGAGGAATTTGGGACGGTAGGTGGTATCATCAAACTCGCCTCGACCCATACTGGCGGCGCTGAACTGGCGGTCTCGTTGGCTGGCGGCGACCATAAGCGTGTGCCGGGCAATAGCGCTTTACTCGAGCTTGAGTCAAGACTGGCTGAACAAGGCGCAAGCCTGGCTCCATCGCAACGTCACGCGCGCGCCCTGTATTCAGGAGGCACACTCTGCTACGAGGCCATGCTGCTGCTCAGCGAGCAGGTGGGCGCGGTGGCTTCCAATATCCCCTTGCACCCGCAATGGGAGCTGGCACCACATGAAATGTTTCGCGGCCATACCGCGTTAGACCTGGGAACGGATGAGTTTACGCGAGGCAAGCCGCATCCCATGATCGACCCGACAACGCGCCTGCACTACCTGGAACGAGCGGCGCAAGACAGCGAGACGGCGGTTATTTTGCTGGATATCGTGCTGGGATTTTGTTCGCACCCGAATCCAGCGTCGGTGTACGCGCCAGTTATTAAACGAGTGCGTAATGAAGCGCAAGCCGCCGGAAGGGCGTTGCCAGTAATTGTTTCTCTTTGTGGAACGGAGGGAGACCCGCAGGGCCTCTCAGCACAACGCGCCGCGCTTGAGGCGGCGGGCGCGCTGGTATTTGAAAGCAACGAGGCCGCCGCGTTTGCCGCCGCGTCACTGGTAATTGATACGAGTGATATTTCGCAAGCTAAGGGGGGTTCGCATGACTGAGACTCCTGAACTATTTAGCGCTTCTCTGCGCGTTGTCAACGTGGGCGCTGATCTCTTCGCCGACGCGCTGGTGGAGCAGGGCGTGGCTGTCACGCGCGTTGCATGGCAACCCGCGCCAGGCGATAGCGATATGCCACTCAGCATCTTGTTGGGCGATGAGCGCGTTGATCGAGCCAACGCGGAGGCGGTTAAACGCATGATGGCGGCGCGCCCGCGTTTGGTAGACGTGCGCCCGGCACGCGAGGCGATTCCGGGGTTCCAGCAGAACCTGCTGCTGCACGCCGGACCGCCGATTGCCTGGGAGCGCATGTCTGGCCCGCTGCGCGGCGCGATACTTGGCGCGTTACTCTACGAGAGAATGGCTGCCAACATTGCTGAAGCGGAAAAGCTGGTGTTAAGCGGAGAAATCACTTTTGCGCCCTGCCACCAGTATAACGCGGTGGGGCCGATGGCAGGCGTCGTCTCTGCAACTATGCCGGTGCAGATCATTGAAGAGCCGGTGTATGGACACCAGACGTTTAGCACGCTGAATGAAGGTTTGGGCAAGGTGTTGCGCTACGGGGCTAATAGTCCCGATGTTATCGCGAAGCTGCGCTGGATGGAGCAGGTGCTGGGACCGGCGCTGTCTCGCGCAGTGCGGGCTGCCGGGGGCATCGAGTTAGTAGCGCTCACGGCGCAGGCGCTGCAAATGGGCGACGAATGCCATAACCGCAACAAGGCGGCAACAGCGCTTTTCGCGCGCGAAATCGCGCCTTACATGGTGGAGACCGGTAATTCCAACGAAGAGACGGTGAGCGTGTTGCGCTATATGCAGGGCAATGATTTCGTTTACCTCAACCTCGCGATGGCGATGTGCAAGGCGTCGCTGCTTGCCGCGCACGATATTGCATTCAGCAGCGTGGTAACGACAATGGCTCGCAATGGCACGGATTTTGGCATACGTGTGAGCGGATTGGGAGATCGCTGGTTCGTTGCTCCGGCGCAGAAGATTCAAGGGCTGTATTTCAGCGGCTTCTCGGAGCAGGACGCCAACCCCGATATTGGCGATAGCGCCATTACGGAAACGGCTGGCATCGGCGGATTCGCGATGGCGACGGCTCCGGCCATTGCGCAATTCATCGGCGGCACACCAGCCGATGCCATGCGCTACACACTTGAGATGTATGCTATCACGGTCGCCGAGTCGAGTAATTTCCAACTGCCCCCGCTCGGTTTTCGCGGCTCACCCACAGGCATCGATATCCGGCAGGTTGTGCGCCAGAATCACCTGCCTATCATCAATACAGGTATCGCCCATCGTCTGCCAGGCATAGGTCAGGTCGGCGCGGGTCTCGTGCGCCCCCCGATGGTGTGCTTTGTAGCAGCCGTGCATGAACTGGCGGCCAGCATCTCGAAAGGATTCTAAAACTAGAACAATGGCAATCAATTTGAAAAACAGGCATTTCTTGAAGTTGGACGATTACACCCCGGAGGAGATTGGCTATCTACTGCACCTCTCCTCGGAACTGAAGGCGGCTAAATACGCCGGGACGGAGCAGCCGCGACTCTCCGGCAAAAACATTGTACTTATCTTTCAGAAGGACTCGACGCGCACCCGCATCGCCTTTGAAGTCGCGGCGGCTGACCAGGGGGCGCGCACCACGTATTTAGGCCCCGGCGGCTCGCACATCGGCTCATCGGAAACTATTCGCGATACGGCTCGCGTGCTGGGACGGATGTATGACGGCATCCAGTACCGGGGCTTCGCGCAGGCAATCGTAGAAGAACTGGCTCGTTACGCGGGGGTGCCCGTGTGGAACGGCCTGACGAACGAGGCTCATCCTACGCAGGCGCTGGGCGATTTCCTGACCATGCAGGAACATTGTTCCAAACCGCTTGAGGAAGTCTCCTTCTGTTTTCTAGGCGATCCCGGCTTTAACGTGGGCGATTCTCTGATGATGGGAGCCGCTAAGATGGGTATGGATTTGCGCCTGGCCGGTCCCAGGTCGTTCTGGCCGCGTGAAGCTCGCATGGAGCACATACACGCCGTTGCCGGTCAAACGGGTGCGCGCATCACGCTGACCGAGGACGCGGAAGCGGCGGTGCGAGGATGCGATTTCATTTATACCGATGTCTGGCTGTCGATGGGAGAAACGCCGGAGCTTTGGGGGGAGCGCATTCAACAGATGATGCCCTACCAGGTCAACAGCAGGTTAATGGCGCTGTCGCGCCATCCCGACACGAAGTTTATGCACTGCCTGCCGTCGTACCATACGAAAGAAACGAAGCTCGGCGCATGGCTATACGAACAATTCGGGCTGGACGCAATGGAAGTCACCGACGAGGTGTTCGAGTCAAGCGCGTCGGTGGTCTTCGACCAGGCCGAGAACCGCTTGCATACCATCAAAGCGGTGATGGTGGCGACGCTGGACGAGTAGTGTGACAAAAAGATCAATGCAAGCATGTCTATAACAAACCCAACGGAGGGATACATGAGTACAATTGACGAGGCTTTGCAGACCCAAATCCGCAATATCGAAGAGAAATACGGCAAATCACTGGTCGAGTGGATTGCTCTGATAAAAGAGAGCGGCATCACGAAACACACAGAAATTATAATCATGTTGAAGAGTCAATACGGCATAACACATGGCTCCGCCAATCGTCTCGCTCTCATAGCGCGGGAAGCAGATGCAGCAAGTATTAGCAGAGCGGCGAAGGCTACTGGTAGCAATCCTATAGATGATATGTACAGCGGCAAGAAGGCCGGTCTAAAGCCCCTGTACGATGCGCTGATTTCTATGATTACCGCATTCGGCACTGACATTGAAGTGACCCCAAAGAAGAGCTATGTAAGCCTGAGGCGCAAGAAACAATTTGCCATGCTTTAACCGACTACAACGTCACGTATTGACGTAAAGCATAGCGGCGCGACTCACTTGATGCAGATTTGAGAAGACAGGTTGTTTGGGGCATCAAGTGGTCTACTTTTGAGTTACCAAACGGTCACTTTTCGATTATCAGAAACACCCGAAGCAAAAAGAACTCGGCAGCGCCATGCTCCCAGGTTCCTGGCTTGCCAGATGGAATGTGCTCCACGACGCGCCCTCAGCTCACCGCTTTCTTCACGAGCTCGCCGATCCTTGCCTCTTCAGCGGCAGTCAACTCCTTCAGCGCGAAGGCGACCGGCCACAGGGCGCCTTCGTCGAGGTTCGCGCTGTCGTTGAAGCCGAACGTCGCGTACCTCGTCTTGAACTTGTGCGCGGGTTGGAAGAAGCAGACGACCTTGCCGTCCCTGGCATACGCGGGCATCCCGTACCAGAGCTTCGGCGAGAGGGCTGGCGCGCTGGCTTTGATAATCACATGGAGCCGCTCGCCGAGGGCGCGATCTGGTGCCGGCATCTCGCCGAGCTTCGCGAGCACGGCGCTTTCCCCGTCCGCCTTGTCCGCTTTCAGTTCCTGGACGCGCTCCCTCATCGCGCCTCGTTCCTCGTTCGTAAATCCCTTGATCGCCTTCGCGGGCTTCTTCGTCGCCTTCTTGTCGCCGTTGTCTTCGGTGGGCATGTGATGGTCTCCTTTCTGTCGTGTCGGTCAGGGGAAGCGTGTCTTCCCCCTGTCAAACAAACGGTGAAAAGACTTCCGTGGATCAGTATATCATGCTTTGAAAATACTGTGGGGGAATCGAGTGGTCTACTTTTCGCTTCACATTTTGAGAGAACACCAGGTGGGGTGGTCTAGTTTTCGGGTAACAACCGGTCACTTTTGGCTCCAAAGGGAACACGAAATCCATGAGCGCCATTAATCCAGCGCGCCTGGCGCTACGGCGACAGGCCAGCGCTGCTTTGCGTAAAACCTGGCGCGACCGCGAGCAAGCGAACACGTTTCGCTGGTCGCTGACGCTCTACCCCACTGAGGCGTATGCGCAGGACGCGGAAATGTCGCTGAGCGAGTTCGAGGAATTTGTCTTCGATGCCTGCTTTCTCAACGACCCCGACCCTATTGCGCGCTGGCAAGAAATCTCCGCGCAGCAACAGCGCCTGGTCGATTGGCTAAAAGGACACCGCGCGGCGCATATTAAAGGCAAAGGCACAGACCTGACTCTTTCCATCAAAGACCGCGTTTTCATAATAGCGATGGCAAACGCAACTTTCCCAGCGGCGAATTCTTCACCTTTCGATGAGAAGCTGGGCGTCACGGTGCATCTCGCACTGGGCGCAAGCTATCCTGAAACGGGCGGCCTCAATTCGTCGGCGCTGCACTGGGACATGGTGTGCGACCTGCGCCAGACTGGCGAGGTGTGGGTGGACGATGTGCTATTCTTGAAGAATGGCACACTATTGATCGAGGCATAATGGGTCATTTGACACTGACTCTGATGAAGTCCTCCGCGTATACTAGCGTTATTATCATGTCATAAGTGCATCACGTATACGCAGGGAGAAAACTATGAGCCAGACTACAATATCCCGTTGTTTTTATTGCGGGTTGCTTGTCGATCCGCAGAGAGACGATTTCTGTCCCAGGTGTAATTATCCCGTTAGCTCTGGAAAGGAAGAAGCGTACCTGATATCGGTACTCGCCAGCCTGCAGCAGGCGATGTCGTTTGGTGGGGCGCAGTTGAAAGTTGCTGAACTTTACCAACGCTATCAGAATCGCCTGCGCGCGTTACAGGAGCTTGCGACCGCTTCAGTCTCGCCTTCTACTGCGCCAGCAAACGCGCCAGAAGGAGCCTCGCCAGCAAGTGTGAGGGTGACACCGGTAGGATATCAGATGCCTCGTGAGGCGGACGTGGCCGCGCCGCCTGTTCAGGCACCGGAGCCGCGCAGGGTTTTTTCATGGCGCTCGTTCTTCGCCGACCAGGCTATCAACATCGTCGCCTCGCTGGGAGCATTCCTGATTCTGGTAGGCGCGCTTAGCTTCGTGGCGACTACCTCAAATCTGCTACTGGCTTTCCTGATTGTCTTCGGTGTCCACGCGGTCT
>DAHVFL010000183.1 GCA_027316975.1 Chloroflexota bacterium
ACGAGGCCGCTGTGATTCGCGAATTTCTGGCGGTTGAGGTCGGTACCGGCGTGGTGACTGTAGATGAATACGCGCTGCTGCAAAACTCATTTCAACGCACCAGGGTCGAGCGGCGCGTGCTTCGCTCGTCCGGCATCAAGCAATGGCTGCGCGTCAAAGCCCTCTATCAAACCGAAATCGGCCTGGCTTTTCGCAAATGGCACGTAAACATGGGTGACAAGCCCAAACTGGGCTATGTGCAGCCAGAAGATGCCTATCGCCAACGCATCAAACGCCTGCGCCACGAAATTCGTATGCACGAGATAAAAACAAGTTATTGAACAGAAAAACGCAGCCAGGCCGCACCGGTGCGGCCTGGCTGCGTTTTTCTGTTCAATAACTTATGCTGTTTTAGTCTTCGCTACTTCGCCCAGCCCTAATGCCTTGATGGCCTGCTCGCGCAGCACAAACTTTTGCACCTTGCCACTGGCCGTCATCGGATAGGACGCAACGAACTGGATGTAGCGCGGTATCTTCTGGTGGCTGATGCGCTCTTTGCAGAAGTCGCGCAGTTCTTGCTCGCTAATCTCCTGGCCGTCTTTCGGCAGCACCACCGCCAGCAGTTCCTCGCCAAAGAAGGCGTCCGGTACGCCCAGTACCTGCGCGTCGGCTACCTTTGGATGGCGGATCATCAGTTCCTCTACTTCACGCGGGAAAATGTTCTCGCCGCCGCGAATCACCATCTCCTTGAGGCGTCCCACGATATTGACGTAGCCATCCTTATCCATCGTCGCCAGGTCGCCGGTGTGCAACCAGCCACCGGCATCGATAGCCTCGGCGGTCTTCTCCGGCATGTTGTAATAGCCGGCCATCACCAGGAAGCCCCGGCAGCACAGTTCTCCTCGCGCCCCGACCGGTACAACTTCGCCAGTGGCCGGGTTGATAATTTTGACATCTACATGCGGGTAGGGGAAGCCCACCGTCTCCGATTTGCGCTGGAAGCTGTCGCCGGGCTGCGTATAGGTGATGCCGCCGTTCGACTCGGTTTGACCAAAGACGATAGCCACGTCCGCTCCCATGCGTTCCTTGACCTGCTCCATGACCGCTACAGGCACGGGCGCGCCGCCGCTGCTGACTATTTTCAACGTGGTTGGCTTGTTTTTCTCAAATTCAGGATGCTGCATCATGGCAATCAGCATGGTAGGAACGGCAAAGATATAGGCGCAATGCTCCTGCTGGATGATCTGCAACGTTCTCAAAGGTTCAAACGCGATCAGGGGATGCAGCGTCATGCCGCTGATAACCGCGCCAATGGCGATGCCCGCTCCAGCAATATGAAAGAACGGCAGAGGGCAGCAATAGTGAACGCCTGGAGCGTGTACGGCGTCAACGCGCACTAAAGCCATCATCATATCGTTCGAGACGCTGTGATGGGTGAGCATAGCCCCCTTGGGGAATCCGGTAGTGCCAGAAGTATACAGGATCAACGTGGGGTCTTCAGGCTTCACCGACGCCTGCCGCTCGCGTAACTGCGCTGCGCTAACGGTAGAGCCACCCGCGACCATTTCGCCAAACATCGTTGGTCGCCACTCCTGCGCATCCAGCAGACCGGCAGGCGGCATACCCATCAGGCACACGTAGCGCAGTGCCGGCAAGATTTCGCTGCTCACTTCGCCGTTCTTCTCGCCGGGCGTCACCATCGAACGCACCGTCGCCAGGCAGTTGTGATCGCGCACCTGCGCCATGAAGAACAGCGCCTTCACATCGCCCTGTTTCAGCACATATTCCAGTTCATTCGCTCGATAGACCGGGTTGACCGTCACCGTCACCAGTCCGGCCTTTGCCGCGCCAAACATCAGCAGCAGCCATTCGGGCAGGTTCGCCGCCCATACCGCGATATGATCTCCCTTTTGCAGTCCCAGCGCCATCAGCCCCCGCGCCGTCGCGTCAACCCGCGCCCTGTACTCCGCATACGTCCAGCGAATATCCAACGCGCCGCGAAACTCAGGATAGCAAGAGTATACAACCGCTTCGATAGTGGGAATTTCCTCGGCGCGGCTGTCTAAAAGGTCGCCAAGTGTAGTATTGAGGAGTTCGATCCCCCCGGTGTCTGCCTGCCAGTAGGACAGGCCATCATTGGTCATGCCCATGAATTACCCCTGCTTTGAGGTGCTGAAAGTTGAGAGTACCTTGCGTGGTATGTTTTCGTCCAGCAAAAACGTTCGTGGACGATCTATCATTATTCTACCTCATCACTACATTTTCGAGTGCGTCGGCGTAACCCTTTACATATTGAACCTGTTCGGGGCTTAGTTGTTTGACCGCCTTTACCTGTCCTGGTGTCAAGTCATACTCATCACAGATCTCCGCAATTGACATGCCGTTCTCAAGATGTCCAATGATACGGTCCACAAAGACGCGGGTTCCCTCAATAATCGGTCGCCCACTGTTAATAGTGGGATCTTGCACAATACCGGTGGAGATTTTTCGTATTCCTTGCAGGGCCAGGTGTTTTCTCCTCTAGAGTTTGCGCTCTTGTGCGACGAGATCTTTAGCAATGCGACTATTATATACTTCATATTACTACTTTTTTGATAGCCATGTCAAGCGATGGAGAAAATAGCTCTGTTTAGCCTCACTTGACGCCCTTCCGTTCCAGATGCTAGGATGAACGGACAGAACCTCTAAGCAACGATGCTTGATATTTCGCGATATCAGTTCACTGATCCTCCCCCGCCAGAGGCGGGAGGTTCCTTTGCCAGCCCCAACGCTTCTAATCTGCCTCGTCGGTAGACTAGCTCTAGTCGGTTCGGCACAAGACTTTTAGGCAGACGCGCTCCGGCGCGGGGGATACCCACGCTTCGGGGCAGAGTTTGCCCCTCATTCGCGCGTTGAGCTAAGACCTCTACCGCTGCCAACAGGCGCAGGTCCGCACCTTCCCAGGAATCCTGGGCGATAGAGGGGACAGTGTGTGCTGGGTCAAGATGAGCCGCAAGGAACGCTGAGTACAGGTCGCGCTGCACCAGCCCGATGCCGCAGGGGCAGTGATGCCAGCGCTGGGAGAGCGGCTTTTTCACATAGGTCTGACATCCGTGGCAGTATTGGGACAGTCTGGTGCTGCGCGTAGAAAACTCGCTCAGGATGCCGCCGGTGCTTGCAACCGTGCGTCTGAGGTGCTCTAAGAACATCCCTGGGGCGTTGCGTCCCACGCTCTTGCCGTACTGCTTCTGCCATGCTCTGTAGGAGAGCTTCTCGGTTCGAATGGTGTTGCCACGCTGGATGATCTGATGGACCAGCCGCCCGTGCAGGCTCTTGCGATGCGCGGCCAGCTTGCGCTCTTTCGCGGCAATCCGTCGTCTCGTCGCAAGGTAGCCCTTGCTATTCTTCCAGGCAAGCCGCCGCTTGCCCTGTTTTTTGATGCGGCCTTTGGCGTCGTAGTTTTCTGGATTGTTCGCGCGGCGCTGGCGGTCCAGCCTGCGTTGTAAGCGGCGTTTGGCACGTGCATCGGGTTGGAGTTCTTCGCAGAATGGCGCAAGTTGCGCCTCTCCCTGCTGTGGCACAATGGCGATGGTCGAGGGACCCAGATCAAGCCCGATTACGTCCGTTCCAACGGTGTGCTTCTTCTTCTGGTGAGGTGTGCCCTCCAAAATCAACTGGGCGTAGTAGCGATAGCCCTGCGCGTCTGCCCCTTGCGCGTTTGGGCTGGATGCCTTGCGCCGGACGAGCCGCGCGTACTTGATCGGGTGCCTGAGTCCATGCTGCACCACCGGATCGTGCCAGTCGATGAGCGCCGACAGGAGGTCTTTGTTCCAAAGTAACCAGCCCTGGTTGCCCTTGTCGGGAGGTTGGAGCAGGAAGCGCATCCCCGACTTATTCCACTTGTTCTCCACGCTATCCAGGCCGTGCCCCTTGCTCTTGAAGCGCACGTTTTTCGCTTTGCCTAAGCACACCCGGTTGGCCGCTTGATACGCGCGAGTTGCCAGTGTCTGCGCCATGATCGAGTCAATATGGTCGGCAATCCAGGTGCAATTGGCCCTCTTCACAAACTCGTGCAGGGCATACTCGGAAAACCCATAGGCTTGTCGTAAGCGGGCGAAGGCCTCCTTGCGTTCCTGTTTCTGTGCCTGTGGGATGGCGCGCGCCTCTTGCCATGCTGGATCGGCGCGCATGGCCCGCAACCGCTTCATGGCCTCACCTAACAGAGCATTGAGGAGGCAGCGCGCCGCCTCAAAATGCGCACGCAGGCGTGTGGCTTGCCCGGCATCCACAGAGAGGGGCAACTCTACCAGAAAGGTTGGGGTCTTGCTCTTCTTCATGTGGCTGCTCCTCTCATCGATGCTCGTCGTCGTCTCTCAGTATCGTGGTGTTGTGTTCATTCCTGTGGCATTGGGGTCGCGTCTCCTGTGCGTTGCGCCCGCAGGAACGCGCCCGCGGCATCCGTGCCCACCCTGGCCTCCTGCCGCAAGCGCGCCTTCGTCATCTTCTCGCCCCGCTTAACCAGGCGCGTGTATGCTGCTTGCAGCCGTTCCTGTGGAGAAGCTTTTACAGGACGGGCAGGCTTGGCCTTGCTTGCCGGAAGCGGCCTCGACCTGACGGCGGGGTGGTAGTGCTTCAAGAAGGCGGCAGCAGCCCTGCTCCCAACATGCGCCCGGCTACACAGCCGCGCCATCGTCACAGGGAGGCCCTCGGCTTCGAGTTCGGCACAGGCCGCCTCCAGGCGTTCCTGTTCGCTGCCCTGCTGGTCCCAATACAGACGCACAAAGGGCGCGATGACCTGTTTATCGACATGCGCGAGAGCGGCCAAGGCGCGCACGCTGACCGGAATGCCTTGCGCCTCAAGTGCGGCGCAGGCCGCTTCGAGGCGTTGTGTCTGCTCCTGCCGCCGCGCTTCCTGCTCCTGGGCAGAGCGAGGCGAGGTGAGCCGCCCGTGCGCCTGCTGCTGGTGCGCTTCCTCGCCCTGCGGGTCCCCGAGAGCGCGCAGTTTCCGCAAGGCCCCTCGTTCCAGATTACAAACGGTTGAGCAATCCAGGCCCAACTGCCGGGCGATGGCCGCAGGGGCATGGCAGCGTCCATCAGTCTCGTGCAGCCCGTAACGCAGGTGCAGCACCTGTTGTTCGCGCGGGGTGAGCCGCGAGAGTAGGGCCTCGACCTGGGCGCGTTTGGCCTGCTGCTGCTGTTCTTCTTCTGCCTCTTTTGCCGACTCAGGCAGGACGAACGGGGGAGCCGCCAGCAGGTCCGCAAAGGCGCAGTCCTCTTCTCCGTGCAGGGCCTCCAGGCTGAGCGGTTGCAGGGCGCGCAGCTCCTCAATATGCTCATCGGTGCGGTTGCGCCAGGTCATGCTCTGACTGAGCCGGATGGTGTTTTCCATCGGCAGAGCATCCAGGATGGCGTAGTAGATGGTGGTCGAGGCATAGGCGGTGAAGTTGCCGCCGGAGGCAAAGTCAAAGCGGTCAAGTGCGCGCAACAGGCCGATGTTGCCCTGCTGGACGAGATCAAGCGGTGAGAGCGAGCGCAGGCGCGCGCCGGAGCGTTTAACCAGCGCGCCGGGTAGCCACAGATGCCCCTCGATGAGCCGCTGTTTCGCCTGCGCCGCCTGCTCCGGGGACGATCTCCCCTGCCGGGCAGCGGCCAAGCGGGAGGTGAGCTGACGGAGTTCCTCGCGTGAGAGACGCGGGATAGAGGTCAGGTCCGTGACGTACTGCCGAAGATCACGGAGGCGTTGCATGGGATGCTCCTACTTTCTAGCCCACAGATGGGCTTGTACAGAGAGGTAGCACCGTGTATAATAAGAACACGGTGAATCTATCACCCAACGGCGGTTACCCTGGCAAGTTTGGCGACGGAAGCAGGGTAACCGCGACACATTAATGGACTACAAGACTACGGGAAATACTAGATATTGACGTTTAAGCCATCAATATCACTTGGCAGGATAGTTTGGCCTAATCCCTCACTTAGTGCTCTAGCAAGTGCTGTTGCAGTTCGACTCGCCACGGGCTCACCGCTTTCGGCGCGTTTAGTCGTGTTGAAGTCAAGTCCTGCACGGCGTGCGAGCTCTGAAAGAGACCACCCCAGCTTCCTGCGGTACTCTAACAACGTCATATAAAAATACTCCTAAAGAACTAGTTCTTACTACATTTATACCATGAACTTCACATGAATGTCAAGCGTTTTTCAAGGAAAAGGAGCAGGCATATGGACCTGGACAAAGCATGGCTGTACCGTCAAGGGAGCTGGACAGAGGTCAATGATCCAGCGGCTCAGTTTCCCGAAGAGCTCGACAACTTGTTTGAGAAGCTGCACTACAACCCAACACCGAGAACATACGGCGTTCCGGGCGAACACTCTGTCACGATCTACTATGGGCCGCTCTTTCCTAAACAGAAAGGTGCTCCTATTGCCTATCCCGCCTATCCCTACTATGTCGAGGTGGAAGTCGAGGGAGTGACCGACCATCACTTTTACATCGCGGATGAGCCCAGTTACCTGCAACTCGTGCCGCAGCTAGTTGATTATGTATACAAGGCGTTGCAATTGAAGCTCCTCATTCGGGATGAGTTTCCAGAAGTGGATGCGTGAACTAAAGTAAAGGATGGCAAACTATGCAACTGGAGCGGGCGAACCTGCTACAGATTTATTATTTGATGCGTCTCACGCGCGCCGTAGAAGACCGCACGCGCACGCTCTTTTTGCAGGGGCGCGTGGTTGGCGGCGTCTATACCGCGCAGGGACACGAGGCCACCAGCGTCGGGGCAGCGATGACGCTGCGCGACGGCGACATTATCGTGCCGCAGCACCGCGACCTGGGGATGCACCTCGCGCGCGGCGGCTCCCCGCGCGCGGTCATGTGTCAATGGCTGGCGCGTGGCAACTCGCCCACGCTCGGACGCGACGGCACGCTGCACATCGGCGACATGCATCACGGCATCGTCCCCTCCATCAGCATGTTGGGCGAATCGCTGCCGGTAGCCTGCGGCGTCGCTCTGACCATGAAGATGCGCAAACGCGACACGCTCGTCATGGCTCCCTGCGGCGATGGCGCGACCAACACCGGGCCATTCCATGAAGGGCTGAACTTCGCCTCGGTGCAGAAATTGCCCGTTGTTTTCATCATCGAAAACAACGGTTACGCCTATTCAACTCCCACGCATAAACAGTTTGCCATCGAAAATCTCTCCGACCGCGCCAAAGCCTACGGGATGCCGGGCGAGCATGTTGACGGCAACGACGTTCTCAAAGTCCTGAACGCTGTCGAACGCGCCGTAAAACACGCCCGCAGCGGCAGGGGTCCCGCGCTGGTCGAATGCAAAACCTTCCGCGTGCGCGGCCATTCTGAAGCTGACAGGGCCGATTATGTGCCAGCCGAATTACGCGAGGAATGGCTGCGCAAAGACCCCATCAAACGTTTCGAGGCGTACCTTGAGGAAAAGAGCATCCTGAACGATGTCGCCAGAGCCGAAATCGAAGCAAAAGTCAAAGCGGTGGTGGATGATGCCGTCAGCTTCGCGGAACAAAGTCCAGCGCCTGATGGAGCCACCGTTGCCGATTACGTCTACGCGCCCGACGGCCCCATCTCCCTTATCGGCGAACCCGGCGCGAAAGATCCGCGCTACGTCAACGCCCTGGATACGCGCACGGGCAAGCCTTTCAATACCGTTGCGGACGACGCTGAGAGCGTCACCCGCTATGAAGCGCGGGAGGTGGGGAAACGATGACGGCTGTTACGTATTTAGAAGCGATTGGTCAGGCCATGCGCGAGGAAATGCGGCGCGACGAGACCGTTTTCCTGCTGGGCGAGGATGTCGGCACCTACGGCGGCGCGTTCAAGGTCAACGTGGGTCTGCTGGAAGAGTTCGGGCCGGAGCGCGTCATCGATGCACCTATGGCGGAGGCCGCAATCATCGGTTCAGCCGTTGGCGCGGCCATCATGGGTATGCGCCCCATCGCCGAGATGCAGTTTATCGACTTTATCACCTGCGGCTTCGACCAGATCGTCAACATGGCGAGCAAGTTTTACTGGCGCAGCGGCATTCCCGCGCCGCTGGTCATTCGCGGCCCATCTGGCGGCGGCGTCAAGGGTGGCCCCTTCCATTCGCTCAGCCCGGAAGCCTGGTTTTTTCACGTGCCCGGCATCAAGGTAGTCGTGCCTTCCACCGCCTACGATGCCAAAGGGCTGCTTAAATCTGCTATTCGCGATAACAATCCGGTGCTGTATCTCGAACACAAACTGCTCTATCGAATGCCCGAACTGCGCGAGGAGCTGCCTGCCGAAGATTATACTGTGCCGATAGGCAAGGCCATTATCCGCCACCCCGGTGAGGATATGACCATACTCACCTACGGCGCGATGGTGCATCAATCCCTCAAGGCCGCGCAAACGCTTGAAGAGGACGACGACATGAGCGTCGAAGTGCTTGACCTGCGCAGCCTCGTCCCGCTTGACCGCGAAGCTATTCTGGAGTCGGTCAAACGTACCAACAAAGTCTTGATCGTACACGAGGACACGCTCACCGGGGGCATCGGCGCTGAACTAT
>DAHVFL010000184.1 GCA_027316975.1 Chloroflexota bacterium
TCACCAGCGCCACACTCAGCAAATTGTACGGATCGCCGGTTGAAGTAGTCCACGCGTTAGAGCGTATTTTTGTAGTTGGCGCGGAAATATAAGCAATGTTTGCAATCTTAGAATATCCATTTATGCAGAATGCCTTGTTCACAGGCGCAATTATCGCGGTCATCGCAGCCGTCACCGGCTATTTCCTGATTGCGCGGGGTCTGACCTTCGCCGGACACGCGCTGCCAAACGTCGGTTTCGCGGGCGCGGCCGGGGCTGTTTTGCTGGGCCTGAACCCGGTTTTCGGACTGTTTGTTTTCACCATTGGAGCCGCCATCGGTATCGGGCTGCCGGGCAGCGAAGCGCGCGAACGCGATACCTCCATTGGGGTCATTATGACGTTCGCGCTTGGCCTGGGCTTCCTGTTTATCTCGCTGTACTCGGGCAATGCGCAGCTGGTGTATGCTTTCCTGTTCGGTCAGATTGTGGGCATTACGACACAGGATATGGTGATAACCCTGGGAGTTGGCGCGTTTACCCTCCTTTGCATGATGGCGCTCTATCGTCCTCTGCTCTTCAGTTCGTTTGACCCGCAGGTGGCCGAGGCGCGCGGCCTGCCGGTGCGCGCGCTCTCCTTGATCTTTCTCGTGTTGGTCGCCATAACCATCTCGCTGGCCGTGCAGATTGTGGGGGCATTGTTCGTTTTTACACTCCTGGTAGGGCCGGCCGCGACTGCTGTCAGAATCGCCCGCAGTCCCTTACGCGCCATCGTGCTGGCTATCGCGCTTGGCGTGCTCTACACCATGGTGGGAATTTACCTGGCGGGTGAAAGCCTGTACTGGCCGGTCAGTTTCTTTATCGCGGCCATCTCTTTCAGCGTCTACCTGCTCGCGCGTTTTTTGCCTCCAGGTTGGAAACGCCGTCGCGTGCCGCGAGGGATAGGAGTAGAGGAAAAACATGTTTGAGTTTTTGAAGCAGGAATTTGGGCTGAATGCGTTTCTGGCAGGAACGATGGTCGCGATAATCGCTGCCGTCGTGGGCTATTTTGTCGCTCTGCGCGCGCAGGCCTTCGCCAGCGAAGCGCTGGCCGACATTGGTTTTGCGGGCGTGACGGGAGCTGCTGCGCTGGGCATAGGCGCGTTGCCCGGTATGCTTATTCTGACGATTCTGGCGGCCCTGGGTATGGGCGCGCTTGGCGAGCGCATACGCGGGCGAGACGTGGAAATTGGCATGATCCTCTCATTCGCGCTTGGTCTGGGCGTCTTGTTCCTGGCGATCTACGCGCAATCTGGTAGCAACTCGTCCGAGGGCATCAATGCGCTCTTCGGCTCAATCCTGAGTGTGACACGCGGCGACCTGGTGATTACGCTGGTAAGCGGATGCGCTGTCCTGATGACGCTTGGTTTGCTCTTTCGCCCGTTGCTCTTCGCATCGATAGACCCGGAAGTGGCGCAGGCGCGCGGCGTTCCCGTGCGCCTGCTCTCGGTCGCGTTCTTAGTAACAGTAGGCATTACCACCGCGGAAGCAGTGCTGGTGATTGGCGTGTTGCTCGCGCTCGCGCTGCTGATCGCCCCTGCCGCGACTGCTTTACGCCTCACGCATCGTCCATTGACATCGATTCTGCTGGCGATAGTTCTGGGTGTGGGTATCACCTGGGGTGGCTTGCTCCTGACCTTTAATGGAACAGGGAGGCATCTTCCGGTTGGATTTTATATCGCGACCCTGTCCGCTGCAGCCTATCTTCTATCCATCCCGTTAAGCCGCCTGCGCTTCCCGCGTCGTTACAGGCCGCTGCCGCACCCGACGAGGGAATGCGGGCCTGTCGCGGATCATCGTTAAGAAGCATAGAAAGGAACGAACTCGTGATCGCAGATCAAATACGCGCCGCCTTTCAGGAATCGAGCCAGCGCACTACGCGCCCGCGCCGCCTGATCGAGGAACGTCTGATTGAACTTGCGGACAGTGGGGCAGATTTCACTATTGATGATCTATGGCAGGATTTGCGGCAGGTGGAAGCCCGTCTGGGACGCGCGACTGTCTATCGCGCAGTTGAGATGCTTTTCGGCGCGGGTCTGCTGGAGCGCATTGAATTTGCCGATAGCACGCATCATTATCGTGTTTGTGGGGGTACCCATCATCATCACCTGACCTGCACGCAGTGTCACCGGGTGGTCGAGGTAGATATCTGCCTGCCCATCGATCAATTTACCTCTATCGGCAAACAGACCGATTTCGCAATCGAGGGTCATTCCATCACCTTTTTTGGGCGCTGCCCGGCGTGCCGAACGCACCCACAACACCATCATTATCACTGAAAACACCAGTAGCGACGCCCCTTGTGGGCGTCCCGTTCATTTTGCCCGCCTGCCCGTTCATTTTGCCCGCCTGCCTGTAAGCCTTTTACAATGTATTTAGACGGGACACCCACAAGGGGTGTCGCTACTGATCTGCTGGCAGATCAGTAATCTCGGCTGACTCCCCGCCTTCTTTATGCGAATTGAACCTGCGGGTCAGCGCCTGGCCCCGGCGCGCAAGTCCAATCACGCCTCCCGGCTCGAATAGCAGGAAGACTACAATAAGCAGGCCAAACAGAAGCGCGTTCAGATCACTACTGCTGATTATTCCCGAACCACCTACAGGTAGCCAGTTGAAATGATCGATTACCAGTGGCAACCCGAACACGAACGCAGCTCCAAGAATTGATCCCCACACGCTGGCAACACCGCCAATGATGATGGCGGCTACGAACTGGATGGAAAGCGTCAGGCTCCAGTAATCGGGGGCAATATACCGACTGAACGAGGCATACAGCGCGCCCGCGACACCCGCCAGGAATGACGAGAGCACGAACGCGCCCATCTTCACTTCAAAGAGATTGACCCCCATAATGGTCGCGCCCGTCTCGTTATCGCGCACCGCCTGGAACGCGCGCCCGGCCCGCGAACGCATGACGTTATACACGAAGAATGACGCCAACGTTAAAACAACCAGGTTCAATAAGAAATACTGCTGGCCTGTAGTGAGCGCCAGACCAAAGAACGCGTTTTGCTGATCGAATGCCGCGCCGCCAATAGCTGGTATGGGAAACGTGCGCCCCTGCGGACCGCCTGTAATTCCGCGCGCGTTCAGAAAGATATATTGCCCGATGAAGATCAGAGAAAGCGAGACGATGCCCAGGTAAAAGCCTTTCAGACGCAGCGCTGACGGGCCAACCAACGCGCCAACCAGGGCAGCCACAATACCCGCCGCCGGGAGCCAGATAATGAACGGCAGCGCCAGACCCAGCGGGTCGAGCGACGATGATGGCCGGTTGCCGCCAAGAAAAGCGGAAGTATACGCGCCAATAGCCATAAAAAAGGCAATGCCCAGCGAAACCTGCCCCGTATAACCCGAAAGCACGTTGAGCGCGAGCGCCGCAATCGCCGCGATCAGCGTATAGTTAACAATTGAAAACCAGTCATCGTTGCCCACTGAGAAGAAAATCACAACCACCGCTACGACCAGGATCGTCGCGATCCAGCGCGATGCCCGGCTGCGCAGTAAGCGTGACGGCGGAGCGGAATTGACAGTAGGGAGTGTCGTAGATGTCGCAGTGGCCTTTGGTGATGCGCTCATATCCGCTCCACCTTTCTCGTCCCAAACAGGCCATACGGTCGGATAAGCAGCACCAGAATCATTACCAGGTACGGCGTAATCTGGTGAATGCCCATTCCCAGGACGCCGACCTTGCTTTCGTAACCGGCGGTCAGGTCCTGCACCAGGCCAATAATAATGCCACCCACAACTGCACCGGCGACCGAGTCAATACCACCCAGGATAATGGCAGGAAACGCCAGCAGCGCCGCGCTTCCTAACGTGATGTCTATAGAATAGGTACCCATTGCAAGAAAAACACCGCCCACGGTAGCAATAGCGGCGGCAATTCCCCAGGCCAGCGCGTACACCGTGCGTATGTTAATGCCTGCCGCCAGCGCCGCCTCCTGATCGAGAGCCGTGGCGCGCATCGCCAGCCCATAGCGGGTGAACTGGAAGAAATAATAGAGCAGAGCGCACAGCACGACCGTCACCATAATCGTCAAAATGTCGTTCGCGCCCAGGTGAACACCAGCAATGTTGAAACCATCCGTAATCGTGTAAGGCGCGGGCGCCGAGAGCGGACTCGGTCCCGCTTTCACAATCACCGAGGTGCGCAGGATCGTATCCAGACCAATCGTAATCATCAAAATGGCAAAGACCGGGCGACCTATCATGCGCCGCAGCACCAGGCGCTCAAAGACCAGGCCAATAAGCACCGTCGCCACGACGCCTGACGCCACCGCAAGAATAAAGTTCAGACGCCAGTCGAACACCAGCGAAGAAACAATATAGGCGCCCACCAGCAGTATCTCGCCCTGAGCAAAGTTGATAACCTCGCTGGCCTTAAATATGATCGAGAAACCCATGCCAATCAGGGCATAGATACAGCCAAGCGCCACGCCCGCAAAGACTATTTGAAGAAAATATGCCACATCTCTCTCCTGCTCGTCATGCTATGAGCGCTGCTCCTCCGTTGGAGCAGGCAATGCGGCGGCGCTACCGCCGAATTCTTCGCCTAGATACGCTTTAATCACATCGGGATTGGCCTGCGCCTCAGCCGGTGTGCCCTGCGCAATAACTCGCCCGAAATCAAGCACCAGCACGCGATCAGCGATCCCCATGACCAGCGCCATATCATGCTCAACCAGTATTTGCGTCACCCCAAGCTGCTCTTTGATATCCAGGATGACGGCTGCTATATCTTCCGTCTCCTCCAGCCCCATGCCCGCCACCGGCTCATCCAGCAGCAGCAGCTTCGGCTCCAACGCCAGCGCGCGCGCAATATCAGCGCGTTTCTGCAAACCATACGGCAGGCTCCCCAGGGGATAATTGCTGGCGTTCTTGAGTCCGATCAAATCCAGCAGGCGCAAACAATAGGCGCGGTTATGTTTTTCTTCCGCTCGTGTTTGTATGAAATAGAGTCCACCGAGCACAACACCACTGCGCATCCGGGTATGCCGCCCCAGCAGCAGGTAATCCATGACCGTCATAGTAGGGAATTGTCCGAGATTCTGGAACGTGCGCGCAATACCGGCGCGCGCCACCTGGTACGTCTTGAGACGCAACAGATCGCCCCCATCGTAGGTGACACTTCCCGCTACAGGCTGGTAAACACGAGAAATGACGTTGAACAGCGAGGTTTTGCCAGCGCCGTTAGGCCCGATTACGGCGAATAATTCTCCCGGCTGCACCTGGAACGACACATCCGACAGCGCCTTGACTCCCGCAAAGCGCACCGAGACATCCGCGATTGAGAGCAGCGGGGCGCGAGTTGGCTCCGGCTTATGTACCCCATTGGAAACGTTGCTCTCGCTCATAGGTCCCACTTCCTTTCGGGACGACGCTGGCGAACCGTGCTCATGCTGCTTCGTTCTTCCCCTTCATGCAAGCCAAGGTAAAACTTGCGCACGCTCTCGTCCTGCAAAAGTTCGGCGGCAGGCTGCGCCAGTACGACCTTGCCAGTTTCCAGCACATAGCCATGATGCGCAAGCGAAAGCGCCATTTGAGCATTTTGTTCTACCAGTAATACGGCAGTTCCTCTGGCATTTATCTCAGCGATGATGGAGCGAATTTGCTGCACCATAAAAGGCGCAAGTCCTAACGAAGGTTCATCCAACAATAGCACCTTCGGGCTGGTCATTAACCCCCGGCCAATCGCCAGCATTTGCTGCTCGCCGCCGGAGAGATAGCCCGCGGAACTCTTGCGACGGTCGCGCAAGAGCGGAAACAATCCCATCACGTGATCATAGGCCTGGCGCACTGCCTGCGAGTTGCGCGTAGAAATAGCCCCGGCGCGCAAGTTTTCGTCTACCGTGAGATCGGCGAAGAGACGACGGCCCTCCAACACCTGGGAAATGCCGCGCTGCACAATCTGGGTAGCATTCAAACGATCGATGCGCTCGCCATCAAAGAGGATAGAGCCGCGTGTGACACTGGCTCGATGGATGTGTAACAGGCCCGAAATAGCGCGCAGGATAGTCGTTTTCCCCGCCCCATTGGCGCCGAGCAGCGCCACCACCGTCTTATCCGGCACCTCGATTGACACCCCCTGCACAGCCGGAATGACGCCATTGTACGTGACCGCGATGTCCTGAAGAAGCAACATGCTTCAACCTCCCTTAATGGTAAGCAACCCCCACCGCGTTAAACAACAGATAGAGCCGCGTCACCCGATGATTTTTCCCGATCAACACCGATCGTGTCATCCTGAGCGCAGCGAAGGATCTCCGCGTCCGGTCGGTCAGACCCTTCGCCGCGCTCAGGGTGACACGACATTCCCGGTGGTGGGTGGTAAAATTCATCAGATTCGCGTGTTCATCTCCATGAATAGGGATATTGTAAGTGAGCTATTGCATAGTATACAATGTTTTCAACCACAAATTGGATGCGAGAATTTGTTCGCTTGCACAATAGTAAGGCTGTTTGTATGAAAGAGAAGCACCGTATTGCCTGGCCCTCTGTTGAAGACAGTCTGAAAACTGCCGCCCTGCTTCCTCAACGACGCGGCGAGATGATTTCTTTTGCGTTACAAGAACTCCTCACCCATATTCCAGCGCTAGCCACCGCGTTGATCTGGCCTTGCCAGCAGAGAAAGATCCCCTGGAAGGTCTACTACGCCGGGATGCGGCGGGACGCCATGCGGCAATGGCTCTCTGCCCGCCTCGATCCATCGCTCGATGTCACAACCGCTATCTTACAGCACGATCTAAGCAACGGCTTTTCAGACATGCCGCTGCCGCTCCTCTTGCGCCTGCAGCCATCGCCCGTCTCCCCGCCTGGCCTGTGGATCGTATGGACAGATCACCCACCCGTCTCTCCCCTGCCAGATTCAGTGAGCGAGTGTATTGAACGTGTTCGCCGGGCGTTAGAAGCCTTGCTGGAGGTTGAAAGCACAGAAGAACAATACTTTTCCAGTAGCTCTCCCCTGCGCGATCGCGAACTCATCGAAGACCTGGCGCACGGCGACACCCATGCATTATCGGCCTTCCTCAGCGTGACGCGGGTCGTTGGCAAAGCCGACTTCACCTTCTGGGCAAGGGCCTATCAGGATAGTGTCGAAATCACCGGCCACCTGGGCGCGAAACATAACGGCTTTGGCTTCGCTCTTCCTCTTGGACACGGCGTCGGTGGGCGTATCGCTGCCTACGGCACGCCCATCGTAGGCGATTATCGCAACTCTCCTTATCGCGATCCCAGCGTCTGCGACATTATTGACGGCGAGGATATTCGCTCAGGTATCGCTTTGCCCGTTCGATACTATACCGCGCTCGATAGCAACCCGCGCGTCGCAGCCGTTCTCTATGTCACACGCCGCACCACTACTCCTTTTTCCCTGTCTGAGCGCCTGCTCGTGCAGCGATTGGCGGGCGTAATCGAGCCTCTGCCTTTCGCCAGTCGTCCTGCATCTTTCGTCTCGCCCGGCGCGCAGCGCCTTCCCGATCATAAAGCGGCATGGTACGAGATCATCCTCCACGCCAATCGTGTAGAAACTCTCGAAGCATGGATCAGCCAGCTCATAAAAGGGGAAGCTATCGTCACCGACAGCGATATGCACCCGTATGTGTTTGCCCACACCGGGCAGTTGGAGCAAATAAAAGCGGCTCGCAGCGCTGAGCCAGCCGCAGCGCAAGTAATTTCCCTGGCAGCGCCCGGAATGAGCCTCCCTGGTACGCTATATATGTGGCCCTCCATCCCGCTGCCTCCACCTTCCTGGCCCGACTTCCTTGCTGATCTCGTCATCGCCTGTAACCTGGTAATCGCGCGCCAGGAAGAGGCTCACGATTCCCTGGCGCGTCAGAGAGAGCAATGGTTGCGCGCGCTGCTGCAGGCAAAATCTGCGCCGCATAGTGATACAGATGGCTACCGCCTGGGCCTCCCCGTCGAGCGTGGGCAAATATGGGTAATAGCCTGGCCCGCGCAAACGATGCACGCGACGAAATCTGCGCGTAAACGAATGATCGCCGAAAGTATTACGCTGGACAACCTGAAAAGCCCTCTGCTCTTTTTTGACGATGACACCAGTGTTGTCTTACTCGACGAACACGCGACGCCGCAGCCATCTCGCATACGCGATGCATTACTCAAACACTGCGCCCCCCGGCCGCTCTGGATCGTATACGGAGCGCGCTACCATTCGCTGCACGACCTGAAAATAACGCTAGCCCACGCCATCTTGCTCGCTCAAAAAGCCCGGCGCGAAAAGTATAGCGAGTACCTCCTTGACATCCACACACCGGGCCTGGATAGCCTGTTGCAAAATCCCAGGCTGGCCGAAGACCTGCGCGCCTTCGCCACCAGGCTGCTCGCCCCGCTCACCGAATACGACACCGCCAGAGGAACACATCTCACCACAACCTTCGTACTGGCGCAAACGCTCGGTTCAGCGCAGGTTGTCGCCGACCAGCTCGCCGTACACGTCAACACCATTCGTTAC
>DAHVFL010000185.1 GCA_027316975.1 Chloroflexota bacterium
CCGATGCACAGTTGACCTTCATCGGGCCGTCTGCCCAGGTAATGGCCTTGATGGGTGATAAGGTAGCGGCTCGCGAAACCATGAAAGAACTGGGCCTGCCCATGCTCCCTGGCACATCCGTCATACGCACACTGGACGACGGTATAGCGGCGGCGCGCAAAATTGGCTTCCCGCTTATGCTCAAAGCCGCGGCGGGCGGCGGCGGGCGCGGCATTCGCCTTATAAAACGCCAGGACGAGTTTGAGCGCGTCTTTACTACCGCCCAGAACGAGGTGCGCGAGGCGTTCCGCGACGACGGCCTGTACGTGGAACGTTACCTGGAACGCGCGCGTCATGTCGAGATTCAGGTACTGGTAGACAACTTCGGGCATGGCGTCTACCTGGGCGAGCGCAACTGCTCGTGCCAGCGCCGCCATCAGAAGGTGCTGGAAGAATCGCCCAGCCCTCACCTGTCGCCGGAATTGCGTCACGAGATGGGTGAAAAAGCCATTCGCGCCGTTGAGCAGGTCGGCTATCGCAACGCTGGCACGCTCGAATTTCTGCTTGACGAGCAGGATCGCTACTATTTCATGGAGATGAATACGCGCCTGCAAGTCGAACATCCGGTGACGGAGATGGTGACAAGCACCGATCTCGTCAAGGAACAGATACGTATCGCGGCGGGCCTGCCTCTTCAACTTGAGCAGGACACGCTGCAATTTCGCGGTCATGCCATCGAGTGTCGCATCACTGCCGAAGACGCCGATAACGATTTCCGCCCGCAGACGGGCGTCGTTGAACAATACCTGCCGCCCGGAGGGCCGGGGGTGCGCGTCGATAGTCACCTGTACGCGGGGTATAGCATCCCGCCGCATTATGACTCGCTGCTGGCGAAGCTCATCGTGTGGGCGGACACGCGGGAAGCCGCTATTGCGCGTATGCAGCGCGCGCTCGCAGAATTTGTGATCGAGGGTGTTACCACGACGATCCCTTTCCATCAACGCTTGCTCAAGCACGAGGGGTTCATTCGCGGAGACACCTACACTCGTTTCCTGCAAGAGGAAGCAGTGGCTCTAGGAATATAAACGACCAGCTTTGAAACGAGGGAGGTGCCTTTATGTCTCGTGTTGTTGTTACAGGTATGGGTATGGTCACATCGCTGGGAAACGATGTGGCCTCGTCATGGGAGGCGCTATGCCAGGGAAAATCTGGCGTCTCTCTCATCGAACCCTACGAAGGTTATGATATGGAGCAGTTCCGGGTGAAATTCGGAGCGCAAATCAAGAACTTCGATCCAACCCCCTACATGGATCGCAAGGAAGCGCGCCGCAATGACCCCTATGAGCAACTCGCCATCGCCACGTCGAAGCAGGCCCTTGCTCACTCCAAATTGCAAATCACCGATGAGAACGCCGACGATATTGGTGTGTACATAGGCAGCGGCATAGGTGGCCTGGTAACGCTGCACGACCAGTTCCGCATCCTTTACGATAGAGGCCCCGACCGCATCAGTCCATTCTTCATCAACATGATGATCGTGGATGGCGCGCCGGGCAGGGTCTCGATAATGACCGGGGCGAAAGGGCCAAACTGGGCAGCAGTCTCGGCCTGCGCCACCAGCGGCAACACCATCGGCGAAGCGTGGGAAACCATTCGCCGCGGCGATGCAAAGGCCATGATCGCGGGCGGCGCTGAAAAAGCCATTACCCCCATTGCCATGGCCGCCTTCGACAATATGCACGCCCTCTCTCGCCATAACGAGGAACCCCAGGGAGCCAGCCGCCCCTTCGATGCTACACGCGACGGTTTCGTCATGGGCGAGGGTTCGGCCATGCTCATATTAGAAGACCTGGAATTTGCGAAGGCCAGGGGCGCGAACATTCTGGCAGAACTCATTGGCTATGGCTCGACGGCTGATGCCTACCACGAGACGCAGCCCGCTCCTGGCGGTTCCGGCCTGGTGCGCGCCATGCGCCGCGCCCTGCAAAAAGCGGAACTGCGACCCGACCAGGTAGACTACATCAACGCGCACGGCACCTCAACTCCCTATAATGATAAAACGGAGACCGTCGCCATTAAAACCTGCTTCGGTGAGCACGCCTATCGCGTGCCAATCAGTTCCACCAAGTCCATGACCGGGCATACGCTGGGCGCGGCGGGCGCGATTGAAGCCGTCGTCTCCATTATGGCGGTCCAGACAGGTATCATCCCGCCTACCATCAACCTGCATCATCCCGATCCAGAATGCGACCTGGACTACGTTCCGAACGAGGCGCGACAGGCCACGGTCAACACCGCCATGTCGAACGTGATGGGCTTTGGCGGCCATAACACCTGCCTGATCTTCAAACGCTACAGCGAATGACACCGGCAAGGGGAGTCAGAGCAGGAGTGGGCCGCGAGAGCGGCGAAGCCCCAGAGGCGTTGACAGTCGTCGTGCTGTCATCCTGAGCGCAGCGAAGGATCTCTCGCGAGTGGCACCAGGCTTGACGCGCACGATTTAATGATCTGTCATCCTGAGCGCAGCGAAGGATCTCTCGCGGGGCCGGGCGCAGATACTTCGCTGCGCTCAGGATGACAGATAGCAGGCGGGACTTCGCCGCTCTCGCGGCCCCTTCGCCATGGTAGAATCTACACACACTAAGGGTGGGAAGGAAAGATGGAAATACAAGAGCATGAGACGCCCTGGATACGGCGCGTCGAAGACTTAATCAATGTGCTCGAAGGCAGCACCGTAGGCGAGTTGGAGCTGACCGAAGGAGGGACGCGCATCGTCATTCGGCGCAGTCCCAATATGGTGATGGTCTCCACGCCAACCGGCCATGTCACGCACACTACCGGCACCTTACCATCCGCGCCAGCACGCGCGGAAAAAGAAGACCGCAGCGTGCCTGTAATTTCGCCTATCACGGGCGTCTACTATGCCGCTCCATCTCCCACTGAGTCGCCCTTCGTTTCCCCCGGCAGCTTCGTAGCCGTTGGCCAGGTCATCGCGCTGGTCGAAGCCATGAAAGTCTTCAACGAAGTGCAGGCCGAGGTCGCGGGCCGCGTGCGCGAAATGGTGGCCGTCAACGGCGAGGTAGTGCAAAAAGGCGATACCTTGTTGAAAGTGGAACAAATGTAGTACCTTGTTCAGCCAGAGGGCGAGTTTTCCAGGGCGACCGCGAGGGTCGCCCTTACAATACTTCGTCTATTTCCACATCATCATTGTTGTCGCTATCTTCATCTTGATCTTCTATAATGACTTCCGTAGCAACTGTAGTTACCCAGACAACTTTGTCTTTTCCACTATTGAAGCGTAGAAGTTTTTCCCATTCGATGCTACCATCAGGATTGCCAAAATTATTGAGGAAATCATGCACAAATCTATTACGTGCTTTTCCCCATTCCGTTGTAAATTCAATACGGTGTTGTTTTGGATAATCACGCATTAAGTGAATAAGCGTTATATAAAAATTGGGGTCTCCCGTCAGTTCTTCCCAAAAAGCTTGTCCAGAACGGATACGGTATATCCGATTGTCTTTTGGATCAGAAAACTTACGTCCATAGCCATGTCCCAGGAGCGCGTCAAATTGCTTATGTAGTTTTAGAAGCCTGCTTCGCAAGCTTCTAAACTCTTGATCCTGCCTCTTAGCCTGACTGGAATTAAAAATATTTGGGCCTGATTTGACAGCTATAGCTTTATAAACGTTATCCGTCTCTACGGCTACATCAACTCCTTCACTTGGTGAAACTGTGCCACCACTGCATAGTTTGGCTACCGGTTCAAAAAAGGCATCGCCAAAAATAGTTTCATCTGATGATGACATATAAGCTCTCAGTAATTCATCGACAATTTCGTAAGCATCTTGGACACCTACTGCACGAAAGAGATATGGATTCTTCTTACTGAGCACATTGCGTAATTTAAGTTCCGAAAGCTTTTTTATCCGTCGCTGGTAAAACTTGTCCAAGCTTTGGCGAATTAAGACTTCAAGTTCCAACGGACTCATAATATTTATTACCTTCTGTATCATTTTCGTCAGGGAAGAGTGTGGGCGAAACTTGTATAGGACTTTGCTGTCTGCCAGTGGGTCTGTTTTCTTCTTTCGATTCATCGCTGAAGAGATTTATAAGGGGATTGGGACGTTCTATGGCGTCCAGACGTTCTTGCGCAATCTGCACATATTCAGAGTTAATTTCGATACCAATGCACCGTCTATCAAGCTGTTTGGCAGCTACAGATGTTGTTCCAGAACCAAGGAAAGGGTCGAGGACTACATCACCTGGTTGAGTAAAGAGTTTGATAAACCAACCCGGTAATTCAACTGGAAAGGTTGCGCTGTGACCTTGATTACTGCACTCTGTAGCCATGTGCAAAACATTATCAGGGTAGGCTAATTCGCGACCAACCCAGTTTTCAATTTTTTTGCCGAACCCACTCTGTACATGAGAATTATCGCGGCGTTTATCTGTCTCACTGAGATTGCGCAGACGTGACTGACTCCAGTCACCCATTGGCACACGCACTGAATCTTGATACATAGCAAAATGTTTATCTTTGGTGAAATGTAAACAATGCTCCCAGGCATCACGGAAACGGTTAGGCCATTTGCCGGGATAACTATTGCGTTTATGCCAGATATATTCTTCGGTCCATAACCAACCCTGCTTGCGTAATGCAAGAATGAGTTCAAGCACATAGGTGTGTCGCTCTCCATCTACAACTCGCTCTTTAATATTGAGAATAAAGGAACCCTCCTTCTTCAATACGCGTTTGAGTTCAGAGGCAATTGGAAGAAACCACTCAACGTATTTATCGGGGTGTACACCGCCATAAGTATGTTTACGTTGATCTGCGTAAGGGGGCGAAGTGACGATCAGGTCAACGCAGTCAGAAGGCAGCCAGCGTAAAATATTCAAACAATCGCTCTCAAAGATACGAGTTTGCCAGTGTTGATCTTCGCTCATACAAATCCTCAAGTCTATACAAGTTGATAGTAAGTTAGCCATCTCATTATAACATTCATTGTACACTCATACGAAGCGCTATAACATAGCCACCCAGTCTGATAAAAATGAAGGTCAGGCTAGTGAGGTGCAGGAGCAAATTAAATCGGCGAAAGCACCATCGCGGTCATAAATTGTCCGTGCTGGTAAGAAATGCTCGCACCCGCCTCACCCGGCACATAATCGATTTTACCATCGCCGTTGGTATCGACACCAAAAAAGGCGTGGTTTGCCAGCGTCGCCAGTTCTCGCGCCTTCGCGCTGTTAGCCGGATTGCTCAACAGGGCCAGCGCATCCTGTTGAGCAGTTGTCAACCAGGTATTCATATCTTGCAAGCCGAAGGTAACATGCCGTGAGTGCAGGTGAATGAGGCTGGTAGAATCGGGCTGGCTATTCGCCAGCAAGTCCTGCGCCTGCGTCACAGCGATATAGCCGTTCGCGCTGAGCAAGCCGAAACCATCCCCTGCGCCTGCAACGCCCGCCGCGCTACAATTCGCGGGGAGCGGTTTATAGTCAGCGCCAGCTTTGCCCTCTGTAATGTCCAGCGCGGCCTGCGCGACACAGCGCGTCGTTAGCGCATTCGGATTCGCCGTCAGTATCTGAGCTACCGCATTTAATAATTTGGCCTGCTCGATCAAACCCACCAGCAGCCCAACATGGCCGGGCGTAGTCGTATAACTGTAGAGCAGGTTGCGAACATAGACGAAAGCCTGTGCAGGAAATATTGCCGAGAGCAACACATTTTCAGAGGGCGTGGTAGACGCGTCACGTTCCAGTGTGATTTCGATTTCATTGCCCAGTCCTACAAGATTGGCTCCTTTATCAGAATAGGTCAGGGTGTACGCCTGATCCTTAAAAGTCAATGCGCCGAGCGCAAGCGCACGTTTGGTGCTGGTATCAAGAAACCAGGCCTCATACTGCGAGCCGGATGGAGGCTTCTGCAAGTTATTTACAGAAATGGTGATAGCATTGTTATGCCCCGCGCTGCCCTGCGCATCAATGAAATTGACCACGCCATTCGCATTCGTAGCCAGCGAGGAATTACCGGGAGAGGTCGAGTTCGCAGTATTTCCAGTCGTTGTGGGCGAGTTGCCAAAATTGGTATTTTTAATTATCGCAACCGCGCCAACGCTTACCCCGGCGATCAGCACAAGCGCCAGCGTCGCCATCAATGCTATCCGGCCCACTCCACTTACCAGGGGTCGGCTCTCCCCTGGCGCGAACTTCTCGCTGCCTCGCTCATTCCCCTGCATATCGCGCTCAAGTTGCTTATTCCCTTTATTGCCTTGCATACTATTTCTCCCCTCAGCCTGCAATTAGCATCTGTGCATTCACTCTTTTCCTATTACAGAGGTCAGTATACACGAGTGACCAGGGCGGGGACAAGCCCCCGCCCTGGTCATCATCCTGTCGGGCCTAGTGGATGGCGGTTCTGCCTCCCATTACTAATGACTTGCCTTACGCGGTACTAATTGACTACCTGGCAAGATTGACTTTCAATGCCAGCGCGGGTACACTAATAACAGCAACCGAGCGGTGAAACTATCAAGAGCCTGGTATGTGAGTCCTCGCCAGCGTTCTCTCTCCCACCTGATACCGTCCTCCCACGTAGTTTGTCTCCCCTACCAGGCGCTACCACACGCCTGCAATGCTTTCTCCCCTCTTTGACCGGGGCTTCTCCGGCGTGCCTGCCGTCAGATTGTCTTCTTCTGTTTGGGCTGGCAAGCAAGCCGGAGAAGCCCCTCCCCTCTATTTTTCACTCCTGTATCATAACAGTAGCGACACCCCTTGTGGGTGTCCCGTGCTATGTATCTTTCGTATATAGCGCGATCTCAGATATGTGGAGAGAGTGCCTGTCATCCTGAGCGTAGCGAAGGATCTCCGTGTCCGGCGAGCCAGATCCTTCGCTGCGCTCAGGATGACAGGTTGAACACGTCTCACATTCGCTCACGGGAAGCCTTCTCTCCACATGTCTGGCGCGATCTAAGAGGACTTGACACCCACAAGAGGTGTCGCTACTACAATAGGAGAGCACTATGGCCTCGCCTGTTACCCTTATTGAGACGCTTGCGCACCTGCAACAGCATATTTCAGCAGCGTATGGCCGGCAAACGTTGCTGGACTATGCGCGTAAAAGCGCGAGCGCGCGGCTGGGTCTCCTGTTTCGCGTCGATACCCCTGCTCGCCAACTCATACTGGTAGATCAATGCGGACAGGCGCCGCTGCCTGCAAATCCCACCGCGCATTCATCTATTCCTCTGCATGGTCTATTTGGCGCAGCCCTACATCATCAAGGCTTGCTGCGTCTTCCTGATACATATAATGACCCGCGCAGCCTGCCCGCAGAGCGAATTTGGACGTGGCCGCGCGGTCAAGTACAGCTTTGCGCGATAGGCATACCCTCGACAGGCCCTGGCCCGCAAGGCGTAATGGTCCTCTGTAACATGCCAGATACACCTGCAACAAGTGAAACATCTGACACTTCGGTAACCGCGCAGGCGGACAGCGAAATACGTATTTGCGCCATCCTGCTGGGCGCGTATCTCGAGGATAATTCTGAAGTGACGCAGGTCGCCATTGACCGCGAGCGCAGCCGCATCGCGCGCGATATACACGATGGCGCGGCGCAAGGCATCGCTCATGCCATTCACTCACTCGAATTTGCGCAGCGCGTGTTGGAAAAACAGCCACAGGCGGCGCGGCGCGAAATCCAACGGGCACGCGAAACACTGCTGGAAAGCCTGGACGACCTGCGGCACGACATCTCAGCCCTGTTACCCGCTCCACTTGAACAGGCGAATTTTGCCGGGGCCGCGCGCGCGTTGCTCGACAATTTTAGCATCCAGGAACCCGCTATCACCTTGCGCTACGAAGGCATACACATCAAACACCTGCCCCCATCGCTGGAAGCTGTCCTTTATCGCTTCCTGCAAGAAGCATTGAATAACGTGCGCAAACACGCCCATGCCAGCCGCGTCTCCGTGCAGATACAGTCGTTGCCCGGTCTGCTCGTGGCGCAGGTAAGCGATGACGGCGCGGGCTTTGACATGGAGCGCATTCCAGCACGCCACCCGGCAAATAATGGTACTTCAACTCACTTTGGATTGCGCGCCATGCAGGAACGTGTCGAACAGGCCGGAGGCGCGCTGGAAATTACCAGCCAACTCAACGCAGGCACAACCATCAAAGCGCGTTTTCCGCTCGCGCTCTCCCCGCTTGCGCTGACCAACCGCGAGCGCGAAGTGCTGCGCCTGCTCGTCGAGGGCGCAACCAACCGGGCCATTGCCGGCACGCTTTCGGTAAGCATCGAAACCGTCAAATCGCACGTCCACCATATCATGCAAAAATTGCAGGTCAAGGATAGGACTCAGGCAGCCGTGCTGGCCACCAGAAAGCAATGGGTGTAGGCGGGGTACCTTACAAGTATAGGTATTTTGGGAAAGAAGGGTGAGAAAGAAGGGGCAAGTAGCCGTTATCTGCTAAGATGAGAAAA